>JAUXCW010000241.1 GCA_030618705.1 Gammaproteobacteria bacterium
CTGAATGTGGCGATAAAGGCAAAGTATCCGCATCCGGCAGCGCAAAAAATGATGAAAGATGCGCTTTGCTCACGCCTGTTCCCCGGGGCTGGTGACATGCCCGTCGTTGAAGTTTTATCGATCTTGTCTGATAAGGGTGTTCGGCCGGCAATAGGTGTCGAGGTGTTCAATTTGGACAACTACTCGCAATCCACTGCAGAATTGGCACAGACGGCCATGCGAAGCTACCGGGACGTTGCTAAACGTAATTAAAATTGTAACTGGTTTATATTTTCGCACTGCGAAGTCTCCGGCGTAGCCATTCTTACCCAACAGCTTGCATGTACTGGTGATTGTTATCAGCGGCTATGAATTACCGGGCCTGGCCAGAGGCTTAACCACCAAGCTGGTGAGCAGGTTTGGCATTAACTGGTAGAGCCGCAAAATAATTTTATTAATGGCCGGGAAAATGATGGAGCGATCGTTGGCGCTGATCCCTGCCAATATGGCTGTGGCCGCATCCTGTGCAGAGATAGGTTTTAGACCGGTGCTCTGCATATTTTTTTTCATATTGTAGTCTTTGATATTAACGGCATTGTCCCACAGGTCGGATTGCACCATGCCCGGTATGACGGTGCTGACTTTAATGCCCTTCAGCGCCGCCTCTTCGCGTAGTGAATGGCTAAAACCGAGCACTGCGTGTTTGATCGCCGAATACATGGTCTGGTTGGGTACCGGCATCATGCCGCCCGAGGATGACACGTTGACCAGGTGGCCGTGGCCCTGCTTGATCATTTGTGCGTAGGCAAGCTTGCTGCCATAGAGCACACTCCACAGATTGATGTTAACAATTTTTTCGATCTCACCCATGCTGGTGTCGCCAAATGCACCGGCTACGGCAATGCCGGCATTGTTGACCAGGATATCCAGTTGGCCATGATCGGCGACAACCTGCTCGATCGCCTGCTGAAAATCCTCCTGCTTGCTGACATCCATACGCAACGGCGTGATAGAGCCCACTGCATTGGCGGCAAGCGTTTTAACGCCGTCTTCGTTGATGTCCGCGGCGTAGACATAGGCGCCCTGGGCAGCGAAAGCCTCACACACCGCACGGCCAATGCCAGCGGCACCGCCGGTGACAAGAACGGTTTGTTGCTTGAATTGCGATGCGGTGGTCATGGTTGTGGTCTCTGTGTTTGATTCAGTTGTGAGTGCACCCCGTCAGCTGCTACCTCTGGCCGGTGGGCAAGTGTGAGAGGCGCAAACGCAATCTGGCCCGCCAAATAGATATGTTCCGTTGAGTCCTGATTTGCTCCATCCCTTTTCATGCTTACACCAACTCAGTTTTGATATTGAAATAGTCCTGATAGGGCGCAAACAACAGCCTCACCTCATCCAGATCCATGCCGATATCGGAAAAACTATACAGGTGTTTGCCGTGCTTGTCCGCGGGGTTGTCATCGAGGAATCGCTGCATGTTCTGCGCTGCCGCGTCCGACAAGGTAAGCCCAAAATGCTCGTAGGCACGGCGTACGCAGCCCACCTGGTCATGGACAAAATCGCTGAATTGTAAATCGATCACCTGGGCCGGCGGCAGGCGGCCGCTGCGACGCAACTCCACGGTATGATTAAAGCCCCGCGCCAGCCAACCCGCATAGAGGCGCGCAATCTCCACGATATCGACCTGATCCGAGCCGAGGGTGCGTAGTGTGGCCACCAGGCTGCTGATGGACACCAACACCCGCACCGGGTCGCGGTGGGTTTGTACCACGCAGGCATCGGGATACTCGTCGAGCAGGGCGCCGAGGTGCCAGAGGTGCTGGGGCGATTTCAGCGCCCAGCGTTTACCCGGGGTTTTCCATTGCAGCAATTGCAGGAACTGCCGATGAAAGCGAAATGCCGAGCTGACATCGGCCTCGTTCATCCAGTCTTCATAAGCCGGCACGCGAAACTGGCAATCGAATACCATCGAGGTGAAATCGTGGGAGGTAATCGAGATGCATTCCTGGGGCCGGTCCGCGCCCATGGGGTGCATCTTCTTGAACTCCGGCAGCAGCTTATCCAACTGGTCCAGGTCGGCCTGGACCCTGGCTATCCTTGGATCTGTACGGTATGTGGCCGACTCGGGGGGCGGGCAGGGATAGGCGGTTTCCCAGCTCAGGGGCACCCGGTTATCGGCGTCCAGGGCCAGCAAGTCATGAAAGATGGTGGTGCCGGTACGCGGCGGGCCGACCACGACTATCGGCCGCTCAATCGGCTGCTGCTCGATCTCCGGATGGCGCGTCATCGTATCGACAATCTGCAGTCGATTTTCCAGCAGGCGCAGGATATCGCTGCGCGCCATCAACCGGCCCATCAGTGTTAGCTGTGCCTCGTTTTCCAGGGACCGCAGCAAACGGTTAAAGGGCTGGCGAAAACCATCATCGCCGAAATCCGCCAGCCCGGTATTTTTTTCCGCCCGCTGCAGCAGGGCATCGGCCTCGAGGTTGATCGGCTGTATACCGAGTGCGCCGACTCCCCGCCCTGCCAGATTAAGCAGGCGAATGGGTAGTGGCAGGGTATTCGCGGCATTACTCATGGGCAATCCTCGATAGCTTATTCTTGTCAACGAGCCATCCTAATCCACTATCAGTAGGATTTTGGCAAGCCCAGATCCCACTCCCCGACAAAATTGAGAATCATCTCCCGGGATATGGGAGCGGTTTTCAGCAGGCGCGCGCCGTTCCACAAATCGAGAAAACCCAGTTCTTCGGTAAACCCACCGCCGCCGTGGATTTCCAGACAGATATCCACCGCCTTGATGGCACTGTCAGCGTTGAGAAACTTGGACATATTCGCCAGGCTGCCCACCTTGGCCGAATCCCAATCCTGGTCCGAGGCCCAGGCCGCTTTGAGCATCATCAGGCCCGCCGCTTCATGGGTAATTTTGCTCTCCGCCAGCGGGTGTGCAATGCCCTGGTAACTGCCGATGGGCGTGTCGCCGAACACCTTTCGCTCCCTGGCGTGGGCGGCGGCGGCATCGATGCAGTATTCCGCCATACCATTGGCAATCGCTCCGGCCAGAATTCGCTCGGGATTAAGTGAGTTGAACATCGCCATAATGCCCATATCCGCCTCACCCACCACGCAGTCGGCCGCAACCTCGACATCATCGAAAAATAGTTGCCACTGGTTGAGCCCCTCGTTAAAGCTCATCGGCATTTTTTGCCGGGTCAGGCCGGGGGCATCGGTGGGCACCACGAACAAGGTGAGGCCGTGATACTGCCCCATCTTGCTGTTCTCGGCATCTTTAAGCGAGGTGCTGCGGGCGACCAGCAACATATAGTCCGCCACGTCGACACCGGTAATAAATTGCTTGGCGCCGTTGATGATGAACTTGTCGCCTTCCCGGCGGGCACTGGTCTTCATATGAAAGGTATTGGTGCCGGCATCGGCTTCGGTTACCGCAAAACAGAATCGCTGTTTACCCGTGGCAATCTCCGGCAGGTGTTTTTCCTTGAGCGCGTCCGAGGCGTTTTTCACCAGACAGGCGGCGTCCATACAGGTAATCAACAGAAGGTTGGAGGACAGGCCCATGGCACCGATCTTCTGGAAGCCCAGGGTCAATGCCAGCAGGCCCATATCGTTGCCGCCATATTGTTCCGGAATCAAACAACCCAGCAAGCCGACATCGGCGAAGGTTTGCCACATCTCGTCGTTGAAGGTATTGGTACGGGCCATTTCACGCAGCTCATCGCGGCGACTGAGCCAGGGCTGCAAGGCGTCTTCTACCGCTTGTTGCACCATGCGTTGTTCTTCGTTGAGTGAAAAGTTCAGGTTTTCAGGCATATCGATTCCCGTAAGTTAGATCCTGCAGACTAGATAATGATACAAATAATATACATTTGTCTCGCCTTTATTTATTACAATACAGTCAGGACATCAAGCCCAACAGGAGTCCCGTCATCGACAAGCGCCGCACCCGCAGTGAAACCACACGCCGCAATATCCTCGACGCCGCCGTACTGTGTTACCGCGAGTTGGGGGTTGCCGGCACCACCATGGAGGACGTCGCCAGGGAATCCGGGGTGGGACGCGCCACCCTGTACCGCCACTTCAGCAACCAGAATCGGCTATTGGCCGAGGTAATCACCCTGGAGATGGCAGAATTACAGGCCCTGCTGCGCAGTACCCTGCCCCGCCACAAGCGCTGCGAAGACTATCTGGTGGAGGGCGCCCTGCTCATCCTGCGAGAAAGCCCCCGCCGGGCACTGACGCGTATACTGTTCGAGGCCCAATCCGCCGTCGCGGTGGCAAGATTGAGCCTCGAGGACAGCGCGGTATCCGGCATGGGCGCGGACTGGCTCGAACCCTTTTACCAGCGCGCCAGCAAGGAGGGCATTTTGCGCAGCTGGGTCACACCGGACACGCTCCAGGAGTGGATAACCCGTATCCTGGTGTCCCATATCAGCGCGCCCAGCCAGGTGTTCAAGGACGAGAAGGACCTGCGCAGGTTTTTCTACGATGCGGTGGTGCCGTCTATTATCCAACGCGAGGATCAGGCCGGCTAATTTATGCAATAACTTTAGCTACGGGGCATAGTCCAGGTAAATCGGTGACGACCAGGCGCGCTCTTCCACTTTCGCCAGGCAGTCGTCACTGCGGTCGAGGCGGTAATCTCCGTGGCAGGGCTTCACCGCCACGCAGTTTCCCTCGCTATCGTAGTCGCAACGCAGACCATCGCCGTTGACGGCATCGGTCGGCTGCTGGATCGCCCGCACATAGTAAATTGTATCCCGTGCCGCGCCGGCATACTCCGGGTCGCCAAACTCCGCCGTGCACAATTCATCCGCGGAATCACAGGGGATTACCCGCCAGGGATCGTCGATAAGTTTTGCCAGGGGTTCTCCGGCAAAACCTTGCGGTCTCACCCGGATAACTTCAAGACGGTCGATGCGCTGACGTCGCGACCCCGGATTGTAGCACTCACCGTAGCACAATCGCTGTAAGCGCCCGGCACCGAGCGCGGCAACAGACTGGTCGGGACAACCGGGCTGTTGTTCCATGGCACCCATCGCGCGGATGCGAAAGCGGGGCGCTTCCGCCGTTCGCATTTCACCCCCCATGGGCCGCGCAATCTCGCCATTTCCGGCCAACAGGTCAAACCACAACAGGATGCGCGGCCCCGAGGTACCGTAGACCTCACGTCGATCCAATGCC
>JAUXCW010000297.1 GCA_030618705.1 Gammaproteobacteria bacterium
CGCTGCAACACCTGGCGCACCGCCAGGCGGTCGGACCGGTATCGCTCCGGGATAACGTATAAAACGTTTTGTGCATCCTGCGGCATCGGCGGCAGCGGCTCGGGAAGCGCCCTGGCCACGAGCGCGGCATCTGCCAACCACTGAACGAAACTCTTCACCTTTGCTGCGCCCCCACGATTGGCCGCCCTCGATCTCGACCGACTCGACAGTGCATAGAGTATGGCCACAGCCGGGGCAATTGCAAACACCCGGACCGCGCACAGTGCGCCCCGCAGCGGCCTCTGGCGAACAAACCATCCACCATGTTAGTCTTCACCGCAGCGATCGACCTGGAAAGAACCAGACTGGAGCAGGCCATGAGAACCGTCGGTTTACTTTTTGTTTTATTGGTACACACCATAGTGGCGCAAGCGGCCACCGTGCAAATCAACAACCAGGCCGGCGAGCCCCTCGCCCAGGTCATGGTCACCCGCGCACCAGTCCATGCCCCCGCGGCAGACCTCAGCGACGACGGCTACGCCCCCGACGGCGTCACCAATACCAGCGCGGTCACCCTCACCCGCTTTACCGATGCGGCAGGCCGTGTCGAGTTTGACGAGACCCCGGAACCGGTCAAGTATCGCGCCCGGGCGCAGGGCTATGTCGACGAGTACTTTTCGACCCTGCCCGACCAGCTGGTATTGAAGCCGATGAGCGCGGAACAACTGCACGCCAGTTACCCCTCCAATGTCTGGCTGTCCCGCCTGGACTTCGATGGCGACGAGGCACTGAAAAAGACCTTCGAACTGAATTGCGCCTTTTGTCACCAGCAGGCCTCGCCCTTTATGCGCAACGAGCGCACCGAGGAGCAGTGGCTCAGTGTCTTCGAGCGCATGAACGGCTATGGCGCGCGGCTACCCGGGGATGACCAGCAAGCCGTGGCGGTACTGTTACAGGAGGAATACCGGGAGTTGCGCGAGCACCCCGAGACCGTTCCCGCCCCGCTCCCCTGGCAAGAACACCTGCACGGCATCGAGATGACCGAGTGGCCCATCGGCGACGGCTTTTCACAGATGCACGATTTTCTGCTCCACCCCAACGGCTATATCTATATCGGTGACAACCTGTTCGATCGCCTCTACGAACTGGACCCGGCAACCGGCGAGTATACCGTTTACAAGGTGCCCCACGGGGAGAACGCCCGCCTGGGCGGTATTATGGGCAATCGCTTCGAGGTGTTTCCAAAAATGTACAACTACCTCGGCGTCCACTCCTTTGCCTACTCGAAAAAGGACGGCAGCATATTTATCACGCCGTCGATGCAGCAAGCGCTGCTGGAGTTCGACCCGGTCAGCAAGAAGTTCACCACCCACACCATGGACGAGGGCTATTACCCCCATACCATTCGCGTCGACGACGAGGACCGTGTCTGGTTTACCCTGGCGCTGTCCTCCCAGGTGGCCATGTTCAATCGCGAAACAAGCTCATTCACACTCTATGACCTGCCGGCACGGGGATTCGTGGAGTGGCTGATCCTGAAATCCCTGCCCCTGTTGTTCTGGATCGACCCGGAGAATCGGCCCACACCGGCACCGGATCGCGAATCGACCGGGCTTCCCATGCCCTACGGCATCGACGTCGCCCCCGACGGCGTGGTCTGGGTAGCGCGGTTGTATGCCAATGACATCGCCCGCATCGACCCCGATAGCGGGGAGGTCACCATGATCGATTTCCCCTACCTGGGCCCGCGCCGACTCCGCATCGACGCCCAGGGCAATCTCTGGATCGTCGCCTTCCAGGATTCCCTGTTGGTAAAATACGACCCCATGGCCGAGGCATTCACAAAATACGAGCTGCCGGTGGTCAACGAGTTGCCCTACGCCCTCAATGTCGATCGCCAGCGCGGCATGGTCTGGGTCAACGGCAACCAGTCAGACACCATTCTCAGCTTCGATATCGCCAGCGAAAAATGGCAGGTCTTCCCCATGCCGCGCCAGCGCTTCTTCACCCGGGATATTGAAATATCTGAGGAGGACGGCGCCGTCTATACCACCAATTCGCACTTCCCCACCTGGCAGTCCGAGGGTGGGGTACCGACTCTGCTGCGCATCACGCCGTTGCAACCATAGGCGACCAGTACAGCAACAACAGGACAGCAACAACAGGCCAGCGAGAGCGCGCCAATGAAACGAGTACAGACCAATCACACGCCACGCCGCTACCGGTACTTCCGCTGTTGTGGCGTTTTTATTGCGGCACTGGGTAGCAGCCTGCCCACGGTAGCGGCCCAGGGCTGGCAATATTACGGCGGCGACCAGGGCGGCAAGCACTACTCCAGTGCCGGGCAAATCGACCGGGATAACGTCGACGACCTGGAAGTGGCCTGGGTTTTTCGCAGTGGCGATGTGGAAACCTATGGCGATGAGATGACTAACACCTCGACCCAGTCGACACCAATTTTATTGCCGCCGGCGGCCGGCGCATCACTGGTCTACTGCACGCCCTACAACCGGGTGATCGCACTGGACCCGGCCAGCGGCGAACAGCGCTGGCAGTTCGACCCCCACATCGACCGTCGCGGTGACCGCCCGTTTCGCTGCCGCGGGGTCAGCTATGCGGAAGACCTGGCCGTCGCCAGTGACGCCGCCTGCCGTCACCGCCTGTATATGGGAACCCACGACCGCAAACTGTGGGCGGTGGATGCGCGCAACGGCAAGCCCTGTCGCGACTTTGGCGAACAGGGCGCGGTCACCCTGTACGGTGAGGAGGGCTATGTCCCCGGGGATGTCAGCAACTCCTCGGCGCCGGTGGTTGCCGACGGGGTGGTTGTCATCGGTTCCACGGTGATTGATTTCGTGCGCGCAAAGACACCCCGGGGCACCGTAAAAGCCTTCGATAGCGGCAGCGGCAAACCCCTGTGGCAATTCGATCCGCTGGTCGGCTACCCCGACAGCGGCAGCGCCAACGTCTGGGCGCCGATATCGGTCGACGAGGATAATGGCCTGGTATACCTGCCCACCAGCGCCGCCTCCCCCGACTACTACGGCGTCGATCGCCCCGGCAACGGTCTCTACGCCAACAGCGTGGTCGCCCTGGATCTCAAAAGCGGCGAGATGCGCTGGCATTTCCAGCACGTACGCCACGACCTGTGGGACTACGACACACCGGCGCAGCCCATTCTGTTTGAATGGCGCAAACACGGCGAGTCCATCCCCGCGCTGGCCCAGTTGACCAAGCAGGGCTTTGTCTTTGTCTTCAACCGCCTCACCGGCGAGCCCCTGTGGGAGATTACCGAGCAACCGGTGCCGCCCTCCAGCATCCCGGGTGAACACGCCGCGCCGAGCCAGCCCAAGCCCATCGCACCGCCCCAGTTGATCGACTCTTTTCTCATGCCCGCCGATGCCTGGGGCCTGACGCCCTGGGACCGTGGCCACTGCGCCGATCAACTGGCGGCCCTCAATAACCTCGGCCTGTTCACGCCCAATAGCGAACAGCTGTCACTGATGTTTCCCGGCAGCCTGGGCGGCCCCAACTGGGGCGGCGGCGCACTGCTGGAAGACTCCGGTGTGCTGCTGGTCAATGTCAACAACGTGGCCTTTACCGGGCGACTGATACCGACGCCGAAAGACGCGGCGGGGGAGGCGGAAAAAACCGATCACCCGGCAGCGGGTCACCGTATGCAGGTCACCATGAAAGGGACGCCCTACACCATCGAAATCGGCAGCCTGCAGTCCCCCCTCGGCATTCCCTGCAACGCGCCCCCCTGGGGAAAACTGGTCGCGGTCAATTTGCTTACCGGCACCATCGAGTGGGAAACAGCACTGGGCTCAGTACACGAGATGGGGCCCGTCACCGCCCCCTTCCACATCGAATGGGGAACGCCCAATCTCGGCGGCGGTATCGCCACGGCGGGGGGCTTGTTTTTTATCGGCGCCACCATGGACCGGCAGATTCGCGCCTTCGACGTCGATAACGGCGACACCCTGTGGCAGTACACGCTCCCCGTCGACGCCAGTGCCACCCCCATGACCTACCAGTACCAGGGTCGCCAGTACGTGGTTATCAATGCCGGCGGCCACCATATGTTCAATCGCGGTTATGGCGATTATCTCTACGCCTTTGCCCTGCCTGAATAAGCTGAAGGGATTGGGGGTCGGGGCTTCCAGCACAGGACTCGAGC
>JAUXCW010000086.1 GCA_030618705.1 Gammaproteobacteria bacterium
CGGGCGCCGGGTCCCCGACACGGACGTTGGGGCCTCAGGGTTTGTCTGGAACAAACCCGGCCAACCGGCGCACGGTCCTGCTCTGGAATCCCCGGTTCCTCCGTCAATATCGCTTAAGTAAGTGCCATTAGGCTTAACAGCCTATTAATGCCTGGGTACTATTCAGGTGTACTGGTTTTCAATTGCCGCCAGCGCTGCCGTGAGTTTCTCGACGCCGATCACCTCCATCCCCGCCGGCGCCTTTTTCGGCATATTGGCCCGGGGCACGATAGCGCGACGAAAGCCGTGCTTCGCCGCCTCCTTCAGGCGCTCCTGGCCCCCCGGCACCGGGCGAATCTCCCCGCTGAGACCCACCTCGCCGAACACCACCATGTCCCGGGGCAAGGGCCGGTCGCGGAAGCTCGACACAATCGCCAGCAAGGTGGCGAGGTCGGCACCGGTTTCAAACACCTTGACCCCGCCGACAACATTGATAAATACATCCTGGTCGCCCACCTGCAGGCCGCCATGGCGATGCAATACGGCAAGCAGCATCGCCAGCCGGTTCTGGTCCGCACCCACCGCCACCCGTCGCGGGTGACCACCCTGGCAGTCATCGACCAGGGCCTGCAACTCCACCAGCAGCGGCCGGGTACCCTCCCACACCACCATCACCAGGCTGCCGGAATTCACCTCCGCGGTGCGGGAGAGAAAGATGGCCGAGGGGTTTTTCACCTCTTTCAAACCCTGCTCACCCATGGCGAAGATACCCAGCTCATTGACCGCGCCAAAGCGGTTTTTCTGCCCGCGCAAGGTGCGAAAACGATTGTCGCCACCCGCCTCCAGCATCAGCGAACAGTCGATCATATGCTCCAGCACCTTGGGCCCGGCGAGGGTGCCGTCCTTGGTGACATGGCCGACCAGCACCAGGATGGTGCCGGTCTGCTTGGCGAAGCGGGTCAGCAGCGCGGCACACTCACGCACCTGGGAGACACTGCCGGGGGCGGATTGAACATCGGCCAGGTGACACACCTGGATTGAATCGATCACCAGCACCCCGGGCTTTAGCTGTTCGGCGGTGGCGACCATGGCCTCGACATCGGTTTCGCTGAACAGCTGCAGTTTGTCCATCGGCAAGCCCAGCCGCTGCGCGCGCATGGCGACCTGCTCCAGGGATTCTTCCCCGGTGATATAGAGAGCGGGTAAATGTTGCGCGAGATGACAAAGAATTTGCAGCAGCAGCGTACTTTTACCGGCACCGGGGTTCCCGCCCAGTAAAACAGCAGAGCCCGGCACCAGGCCGCCGCCGAGCACCCGGTCGAGCTCCGCCATACCGCTGCCGATGCGCGGCATCTTCGCCAGATCGATATCCTTCAGCAGCCGTACCTCGCTGCGAGCGCCCGCATAGCCGCCCTTTCCGGCAGATGTGCGACCACTGCCGCCGGGTATACGCAATTCCGACAGGCTGTTCCAGGCACCGCAATCGCTGCACTGCCCCTGCCACTTGCTGTAATCCGAACCACACTCATTGCACACGTAGGCCGTGCCGCGTTTTTTCGCCATATCAATCCGCCCTTGTCAAGGGCAGCTATTCTAGCAAGACCTGGCAAGCCACACGCCACATCTTGCAGACAATTTATCTGTCCGGGGAAAAGCTGGCACATACTCGGGCGGCGATTTACAATCCTGTTACCGACGACTCCGACCACGCCCCATGCCTTCATCATTAATCCAGGAACAGATCACCATCCCGACCTCGCTGGCCGCCACCCTGGGCCTGGAAGAGGCGGTGATGCTGCAAGTCCTCGCGGAGTGCCTCAAGCACCGCCCGGCGAAGCACCATGACGGCTACCGGTGGGTGGTGGTGTCCAGCGAGGAGGCCCTGCGCCTGATGCCGTTCTGGTGCGAGCAGGACATCGATCGCATCAGCCAGAAACTGCAGAGCCAGGGCATTATCCGCCTGGCCAGCGCCAGCCTGGCACTGGCCGGTAACCTGCAATTCGCGCTCAATGAAAAAACCGCCTCCGCCGAGGCACCCAGGCCGGAAAGCACCCCCGAGGCTGTCCCGGCGCTACAGCCCTTGCGGCCACAGCAGGGGGCAAAACAAATTGCCACGGATTGGCAGCCCGGCACCGAACTGCTGCGCAAACTGCAGGAGATCAACGGCGTTCCCAGCGACTTCGCGGTACAACTGGTACCTGAATTTATCACCTACTGGCGCGATCGCCAGGCGACCACCTACTCGTGGGAATCACGTTTCATGAGCCACGCCCAGCGGCTCTGGCAACAGCAGGCCGGCAAGCGCGATGTCATCGATGCCGCGGCGGCGGCGGCAAAATCCAACACGGCCATGGGGGATCACTGGCGGCCAGGCGAGGACGCCTTGACCATCCTGCTTCGCAGCGGGATCGAGCAGCAGTTTATCGAGGATGCGATACCCGAGTTTATTCTCTACTGGCGCGACCGTGGCGACGTCTCCAGCACCTGGGACACCCGGTTTATCGCCCACATCCGCCGCCAGTGGGCACGCTACGAATCCAGCCTGCAATTCGACACCGAGCCGAGGCGAATCGCCGACGACTGGCAGCCCTCCGAAGATGTCTACGATATCCTTCGCATGGCCAATATCGACGTCGACTTCGCCCGCCAACTGGTGGCGGAGTTCGTGGTCTACTGGCGCGACACCAACCAGGTCTACAACTCCTGGAGCACCCGTTTCCTGCAACATATCAAGACCCGTTGGGCACGCCGCCTCAACGGCCAGCACCAGGGCGTACAAGACTATGGACAAAGACCTCAATCAGCAGCTGAGCCGGACCGTCGCAGCTTTGTCGACAAACACACCGACCAGAGCTGGCGCGAAGGACTCTAAGCCGCGAGTAGATAAAGCGGCGCTAATGGACGCGGTCGACCGCCTGTTTGCCGAGTTTGAGCTGGTGTTCCACAACCAGTACAACAAGGCCTACCCCACCCCGGAAAAGCTCCACTACGCGAAAAAACTGTGGTTCGATTACCTGCGGGATTACAGCCCGGAAGTGATTACCAGCGCGGCCCGACAGGCGATACAACACTCGGAATTTCTACCCAGTATCGCCAGCCTCATAAAGTACTGCGGCAGCGCCGCGGCGCCGGACCTGCCGGACAGCTACAGCGCCTATCGCGAGGCCTGCATGGCTCCCAGCCCGAAGAGCAATTACCCGTGGAGCCACGTCGCGGTATTTTATGCGGGCCAGGCCTGCGGCTGGCACTTCCTCGCCAACCGCCCCGAAAACCAGGCGCTACCGGTATTTACCCGCCACTACCAGGCCTTGAGTGACCGCGTCGCCCGCGGCGAACAGCTCGCCGAGCCCACCACCGTCAAACTGGAAAAACCCGCCGCGAAACCGCTGGATAGCAGTGAAAATCACCGGAGAATGCAACAACTACGAAAGGATACAGGGCTGTAGTTCAGGAGTTATATCAGCGCGAATTATCCAGCAGCCAATGCGGCGGCGAGTTCATCTGGCCAGCAATTCAATCAGGGCCGAGGTATCCGCCCGCCCCAGGCCTTGCTCCTGTAACTCGGCATAATAGCCGTCGACGATGGCGGTAACCGGTAGCTCCGCACCCAGGTGATTGGCCTCTTGCAGGCAGATTGCCAGATCCTTGCGCATCCAGTCCAGGGCGAAACCAAAATCGAAACGGCCCTCCGCCATGGTAAGTGCGCGGTTTTCCAGCTGCCAGGACTGTGCCGCGCCGCCGCTCAGGACGTCGACCACGGTGGCGATGTCCAGCCCCGCCGCCTGCGCCAGGCGCACACCCTCTGCCAGCCCCTGCACGATCCCCGCGACACACACCTGGTTGACCATCTTGCACTGCTGCCCCGCACCTGTCGGTCCGAGGCGAGTGATGGTGCGCCCATAGGCGCTCAACACGGGCTCGACCGAGTCGAACACCTCCTGTTCGCCTCCGGCCATAATGCTCAGCACCCCGCTCTCCGCCCCCGCCTGGCCTCCCGATACCGGCGCATCGATAAAAGCACATTGCCGGGTGGCGCAGCGCCGGGACAGCTCTTTTGCCAGGGTTGCCGATGTGGTGGTGTGATCGATCAATACCGCGCCGGGAGACATGCCTGCCAGAACACCATCCTCGCCGCAGGCCACCTCGCGCACATCGTCATCGTTACCGACACAGAGCATGACCATGACCGCACCGATAGCGGCTTCCCGGGGTGAATCGGCGAGAACGCCGCCGTACTGTGCCTGCCACCGCTGTGCTTTGGCCCGGGTACGGTTGAATACGGCAAGCTCGTGCCCGGCCCGCAGCAGATGGCCCGCCATCGGGTAACCCATGACGCCAAGCCCGATAAAAGCGGCTTTCACACCACGGTTTCCCAGCGGCTGAAGGGGTGGGAGGCGAGATTCACATTCAGGTAGCGGGGGTCGTCGGTAACCTCCTGCGCCACCCAGGAGGGCAGTTCGATGGCCTGCTGTTCGCTCTGGAGTTCCACTTCGGCGACGATCAAGCCGCTATTCTCGGCGGCGAACACATCGACCTCCCACACCATCCCGGCGTGGGGAAGGCGATAGCGGGTTTTACTGACCAGGCCGCCGCCGACCAGGCTCTCGAGCATGCTCAAGGCATCGGCCGGCGGAATCTCGTATTCGAACTCGGGCCGCGTGATGCCGCTACCCCGCCCCTTGACGGTAAGCCAGGCGCGCTCCCCGGCGAGCCGTACCCGTACAGAAAGCCGGTCGTTGTCGGCGAGATAGCCCTGGTGAAACTCGACGCCGTTGCGCAGTGGCGGCAACACACTGTCGTCGACCAGGAACTTGCGCTCTATTTCCAGTGCCATGGATTCCTCCGCCTAGTGGTGGGCCTGGTCGTAATCGCCGTGGGCCAGATTCTCGAAACGGGTGAACTCGCCGATAAAGGCGAGGCGACAAGTGCCGATGGGGCCGTTGCGCTGCTTGCCGATTATAATTTCCGCCACGCCCTTCTCGGCGGTGTCCTCGTTGTAAACCTCATCGCGGTAGATAAACGCGATGACATCGGCATCCTGCTCGATGGCGCCGGAATCCCGCAGGTCGGAATTGATCGGGCGCTTGTTGGGGCGCTGTTCCAGGCCGCGATTGAGCTGGGACAGGGCCACCACGGGACAGTTGAATTCCTTGGCGATGGTCTTCAGGCCGCGGGAAATTTCCGATATCTCCGCAACCCGGTTGTCGCCGCGGCCAGGGATCTGCATCAGTTGCAGGTAGTCCACCATGATCATGCCGATTTCGCCATGCTCCCGCTGGATGCGCTTGCAGCGCGCCCGCACCTCGGTGGGGGACAGCGCCGGGGTGTCATCGATAAACAGGGGCCGGTCCTTAAGCTTGTTCACCGCAGCGGACAAGCGTGGCCAGTCCTCATCCTCCAGGGTGCCGGAGCGAATGCGGGTCTGGTTGATGCGGCCCACCGATGACATCATGCGCATTATCAGGGAGTCGGCGGGCATCTCCATACTGAACACCACCACCGGCTTATCGTATTTTATGGCCGCATGTTCCGCCATGTTCATGGCAAAACTGGTCTTGCCCATGGACGGGCGCGCCGCCACTATCACCAGGTCCGACTTCTGCAGGCCCAATGTCATGGCGTCGAAGTCGGCAAACCCCGTGCCAAGGCCTGTCAGCCCACCCTCGGACTTGAACAGCTCGTCGATTTTATCCACTGCCTTGCGCAGTAAAGGATTGATCGGCTGGGGGCCGCCATCCTTGGGCCGCCCCTCCGCAATGGCCGCCAGACGGTTCTCGATCTCGGCCAGTAATTGATCCGATGCCCGCCCCTCTGGCTGGAAAGCCGCCTCCATCGACTCTCTGGACACCCCGATGAGTTGCCGCAGTATGGAGCGCTCGCGAATGATATCGCCATAGGTCTGGATATTGGCGGCGCTGGGGGTATTCTTGACCAGTTCACCGAGATAGGCGATGCCGCCCACCTGCTCCAGTTCGCCCCGGGTTTCCAGGGCCTCGGACAGGGTAATGACATCCAGCGGCTGCTTGGCCTCGACCAGTTCACTCATGGTATCGTAGATCAGGCGGTGATCCGGGCGGTAGAAATCCTCCGCCAGCACGCGATCCGACACATCGTCCCAGCCCCCGGGGGACAGCATCAAGCCACCCAGCACCGACTGTTCGGCCTCGATCGAATGGGGGGGAATTTTAAGGCGCTCGACCTCTGTGTCACGGCGAGCTGCCGGGGAGTGATCAACCATGGTTTGCCTGTTTCCTGATTAGGCGCGGGAACCGGCTATTGTGGAACAATTACGGACAGAAAAAAAGCATTGCCGACCCGTGTCGTACAATGCTTCTCGATATCGCTGCAGTGGTATTACCGGAGGAGAGCCGCCTCCGGGCAACACACCCGGCACGTCTCCCCGGAGACTTATTCGATTTCGATCACCGCCAGCTCCACCGAGGTCTCGACGTCTGCGTGGAAGTGAACGACGACCTGGTATTCACCCAGCTCGCGGATAGGACCCTGGGGCATTCTCACTTCGCTCTTGCTGACCTCGACGCCGGCGCTAGTAATGGCGTCCGCCACATCGCGGGGACCCACCGAACCGAACAACTTGCCACCCTCACCCGCGGTGGCTTCGATGGTAACTACCAGGTCGACGAGGCTCTCGGCACGGGTTTCCGCCGTGGACAGCTTCTCATTGGCCGATTTCTCCAGCCCGGCGCGGCGGGTTTCAAACTCCGCCACATTCGCCTCGGTGGCTGCAACCGCTTTGCCGAAGGGCAGTAAATAGTTGCGACCGTAACCGGACTTGACCTTGACCTTATCGCCCAGGTTACCCAGCTTGCCGAGTTTCTCCAGCAGTATGACTTCCATTGCAGCTCACCTCTTTATTCGCTTATGTCGATCCGGCACCACCGGCCCCGTTGGCCAGGCGCTGCCTGAAATTTACCCAGCTGTCGATGACGCCAGCCAGAATTACCAGTTCTTTCACCGGGTTGATCAATAACAGGACCACGTAAAACAGGACCAGCCAATGAGTCTTCCACCCCCTGATACCGGCCACGCCGTGAACCAGACAAACCCCCGCCACCAGACACGGCACGGCGGCCAAATAGGCCCAGGGCAACCAGGCGCCACCCTGTAGCAGGCCCCCGATACTGACCAGCAACAGGGGCAGCGCCACCGCGACCGGCAAGCGCACGCTATGCATTTCCTCGCGAAAACCACCCGGGTTATACAGCAGGGCCTGCCAATAGCGGGCGAGCACCACGCAAATCACCACCGTAAGGGCGTTGACCAGAGCAAATATCCCGACGATGAACTCCGCCGGCGGCGAGGCGATTTGCAGCGTCTCTCCCTCTGCCGCCAACTGCGTTTGCCACTGGGCAAAAATATCATCCACGACCTGCTTGATCATGGCGATATAGTCCGGGGCAAACAACAGTAGTATGGTCCCCGTTGCCAGCCCGCAAAGACTTGCCGCGACCAGCGTCGCCGGCCAGGACACAGTGCGCCGCAGAACCACTGCCGTGGCAAAACAGCCCAGCAATGCCGCAAACGGCGCAAACTCCTTACCGTAGTAGAGCACCGCAAGGGCCGGCAGCAGCGCCCAGATCATGACCTGCAGGCCCTCGCTCAGGCCCTTTCGCAGGGTGACCAGGGCCACCGCCGCAGCGCCGACCCAGAAAAAAAACACCGTGCCGGCGCTCAGGCAACTGACTATCAAGGCCTGCGTACGGCCTCGCATAATGAATTCGGCCAGGCCTCGCATGGCGAAACTCCCGGAGGCTTACTGGTGCCTGTCGGTATAGGGCAGCAGGGCCAGGAAGCGAGCGCGTTTGATGGCGGTAGCTAACTGCCGCTGGTAGCGGGCCTTGGTGCCGGTGATACGACTCGGTACGATCTTGCCGGTTTCCGAGACATAGGCCTTGAGTGTTTCCAGGTCCTTGTAATCAATTTCCTTGACGCCCTCTGCGGTAAAACGGCAGAACTTGCGGCGGCGAAAAAAACGTGCCATGACGATTCCTCTTAAATAATCTGCGCGGGGCTATTCTGCCGGTTTGTCGTCGGCCACGGGGGCCGCCGTTTCGGTGCTGGTTACGGGGGCCGCCGCTTCGGTGCTGGTATCAGTGGCGGGTTCCGCTGCCGGTTTCGGCGCTTCTGCCCGGGGTGCCGGCGCTTCCCTCGGCGTGCGGGGGGGACGGCGATCTCGCGAGTCGCGATCGGCTTTCAGGATCGGTGATTCATCGGTGACCGACTCGTCACGGCGAATGATCAGATTGCGCAAGACCGCGTCGTTAAAGCGAAAATTGGTCGCGATTTCGTCCATTGCCGCCTGGGTGGCTTCAACGTTCATCAGCACGTAATGGGCTTTGTGAATCTTGTCGATGGAATAGGCGAGCTGGCGGCGACCCCAGTCTTCGAGGCGGTGGACGTGGCCACCGTCATCTTTGACGAGCTTGGTGTAGCGCTCAACCATGGCCGGTACTTGCTCACTCTGGTCTGGATGAACCAGAAATACGATTTCGTAATGCCGCATAGGTGCTCCTCTGGGTTTCGGCAGCTTCCCGCACTGTGGCGATGAAGCAAGGAGATCATTGATCGGGCCCCAATTCGGGGAGGACGCATTCTATAGATGCCCCCGCCGGGATTCAAGGAGTTTTGGTTGTTTATTAAGCACCTAATCTTGCCCGGCTCGGGGATCGGGGCTTCCAGAACAGGACACGCGCTGAATCCGTCTCGTACATGGATGTACGAGCTTGGGATTCGCCTGGAACGAAATCCCGCCATGGAGTCTTGGGCTCGGTGTCCCTGCCTCGCACAGCCCTGCTCTGGAAGCCCCGACCCCCAATCACATCGCGTCTAACAACTATCCGCTGCGCGCTGGCGTAGCGCCTCGAACAGACAGACCCCGGTGGCCACCGATACATTAAGGCTGGAGACAGTGCCCGCCATGGGAATGTGGATAAGATAGTCGCAGCGCTCCCGGGTGAGGCGGCGCAGGCCCTTGCCCTCGGCGCCCAATACCAGGGCGATAGCGCCGGTCAGCCCGGTCTGGTAGAGCGATTGCTCCGCCTCTCCGGCGGCCCCGACCAGCCAGACCCCGTGTTGTTTGAGTGTATCCAGGCTGCGGGCCAGGTTTGTGACCGAGAACAGGGGAATGTGCTCGGCGGCACCGGAGGCGATTTTACGCACCGTGGGTGTCAGACCCACGGATTTATCCCTGGGGATAATCACAGCGTCGACACCGGCAGCATCCGCGGTGCGCAAACAGGCGCCGAGATTATGCGGATCGGTAATGCCGTCCAGCACCAGCAACAGGGGATTGTCGAGTCGCGGCAGCAGCTCCGCCAATTCGCGATCGCCGGCCAGGCTTGCCGCCCGGCACTCGGCAACAATGCCCTGGTGATTACCGCTGACCCAGCCATCCAGCTGCTTGCGGCTGCAAGACTGCACGGTGATGCCCGAGGCCGCCGCCAGGCGACGGATTTCCTGCAAACGCTCCGGTTTGCCGCCCTCAGCCAGCCACAGACCCAACACCCGCTCCGGCTGGGCCTTGAGTACGGCGCTGACCGAGTGCAGGCCATAGAGTTTTTCGCTCGCCATCTAGCTTCCCTGGCGCTTGTGTCCCTGGCGCTTGCCCTTCTTCCGTGGTCGTCGCGGTGGACGCTCACCCCCATCTGCAGGGGCGTCCAGCGGCTCCAGGTCGATCTTGCGGTCGTCGAGATCCACCCGCACCAGTCGCACCTCTATCGAGTCCCCCAGGCAGTATTTGGCGCGACTGTTTTCACCCACCAGGCGCTGGTGGGCCGCATCGAAGTGGTAGTAATCACTGCGCAGGGTACTGACATGCACCAGGCCCTCGATATAGACATCGACCAACTCGACAAACAGGCCGAAGGAGGTCACCGCGCTGATCACGCCCTGGTATTCCGCGCCGACGTGTTCGTGCAGGTATTCGCACTTGAGCCAGGCCACCACATCCCGGGTGGCATCATCGGCTCGCCGCTCGGTCATGGAGCAATGTTCCCCCAGGGCCACCATCCGGGCCATATCGTAGGGGTAGATTTCGGCCTTTTTCAGCGTACCCGCCCCCTCGACACGCTGCACTAATTTGCATTTTTTGCTCGAGCGAATTACCGAGCGCAGGGCCCGGTGCATCAGCAGATCGGGATAGCGGCGAATGGGCGAGGTAAAGTGGGCGTAGGCCTCGTAGTGCAGGCCGAAATGGCCCAGGTTCTCCGGCTGGTACACCGCCTGGTTCATGGAGCGCAGCATCATGGTCTGGATGATGTGGGCATCGGGCCGTGACGCCGCCTGCTCCAGCAAGGCCTGATAGTGGCCCGGCTCCGGCTTGTCGCCGCCGCCCAGCGAAAGGCCCAGCTCGCCAAGATAGGTGCGCAGGTTCTCCAGCTTCTCTATCCGCGGCCCTTCATGCACCCGGTACAGGCCGGGCAATTCAAGTGCATCGAGAAAGCTGGCGGCGCAAACATTGGCGCACAACATGCACTCCTCGATCAGCTTGTGGGCATCATTGCGCAGCACCGGCACGATCTTTTCGATCTTGCGGTCCTCACCGAACACGATGCGGGTTTCCTCGGTCTCGAAATCGATGGCGCCACGACGCTCCCGGGCCTTGCGCAGGCATTGATAGAGCTTGTACAAGGTTCGCACCGGCTTGTGTACCCGGGCCGGCACCGCCTCCTTATCGCCCTGCTCGAGGAATTGGCCGACCTGGTTATAGGTCAAGCGCGCACTGGAACGAATCACCGCCTCGTAAAAATGGTAGTCGCTGACCTTGCCCTTCGGCCCGACGGTCATTTCGCAGACCATGGCCAGGCGGTCGACATCGGGATTGAGGGAACATAAACCGTTGGACAGGGATTCCGGCAGCATGGGAATCACTCGCTCCGGAAAGTAAACCGAGGTGCCGCGAGTGTAGGCCTCCTGGTCCAGCGCTGAACCGACCGCAACGTAGTGGGAGACATCGGCAATCGCCACCAGCAGGCGCCAGCCTCTACCCAACTTGATGCGCTCACAGTAGACCGCATCGTCAAAATCCCTGGCATCCTCGCCGTCGATGGTGACCAGGTCCAGCTCTCGCAGGTCGACGCGCTTGTTCTTGTCACTGTCCCGCACCGCATCGCCAAATTGCGCGGCTTCTTCCAGCACTTCCTCCGGCCACTGCCAGGGCAGGTCATGGGAGCGCAGGGCAATTTCGATCTCCATACCCGGGCCCATGGGATCACCGAGCACCTCGGTCACCTT
>JAUXCW010000018.1 GCA_030618705.1 Gammaproteobacteria bacterium
ACAAAAAAGCTTTGCGCCAGGTTGGGGTCCCACCAGTCCATGGCCGAGGACATAAACTCGATGCCGGGAATTTGCGTGCGCGGGATCGACTTGATCACCGGGGTGGCGATAAAGCAGGCCGGTTGGTGATCGGCCAGGGTCGGCAAATCGAAATCGGTGGGCTTGACCAGGCAGGAGCCCGCTGACAGCTCGTTGCTCACCTGGCTGCCGTCATACATCTCGTAGGTCGGGCTGCCCGCGGCGTTGAGGGTGAGATCATCGACGGCCCTGCCGAGGGTTTGTTGCGTGACCTCCACCGCCGCGGCGTAGCTTTTCTGGGCGCTGGCGAAGGCTGCATCGGGTCCGCCAAGGGCCGCCGGCATCTTTGCCACATGGGCCTCGTAACCCATAAGGCCGCTGAAGTTGAGCCTGGGATCCTGCTCGATAAACTCCAGCGCCTGGCTCAACAGGGTGGCATCGCTGAAACCGCCACGGTGCAGGCCGACATCCAGTTCGAGATTGATTCGCATGGATGTGCCGAGAGCCTCGGCCAGCTCGCTGTACTGGATCAGGCGCTGCGGGTTGTCGACCAGCCACTGCAATTGGCTCGAGGGGTCGAAGTCGCCCTTGCCCAGTTGGCTATAAAATCGCCTGGCTGCGGCAACCGGCATGGGTTTACCCAGCAGGACATCACTGTCGGGCAGGGATTGTGCCACCAGGTTGAGGAATGGCTGGTGAAACACCATCAGCCTGTGGCTGCCGCTTCTTTTACTAACGCTATTTATTAGTTGTAAAGAGGGCAGGGACTTGGCAACGATACGGTAGTGGTAATTCTTGTCCAGGCGTCGGTGCAAGGTGTCGATATTTTGCCACAGGCGTTGCTTGTCTATTATCAATGTCGGCCGCGCCAGCCCGGCCCGGTCCAGCGCACCGCCCAGTTCAGTAAAATACGGCGTGTGATTTTTTCCGTTGGCGCCGGGGCGCGCCACGCCGAGCAGGCCGGCGGCACCCAGGGCCAGTCCGCCGTAGAGTAATTTGCGCCTGCTGAACTTTGTGGAAGTCATTACGACACACCAAAAACCCGTTTCAGGTAGGGGTTGAGAAACTTGCCGTCGGGATCGAGTTGCTGACGCACGCGGGTGAACTGCTGCCACTGGGGGTACAGCCCGGCGAAATCCGCGGCGGTGAGGCTATTGAGTTTACCCCAGTGCGGTCGGCCCTGGTACTTGCGAAAAATCGGTTCGACGGCCTCGAAGTAGGCCCGGTGATCCTCCTCGTAATAGCGGTGCACGGCAATCGAGCAGGTGTCGCGCTGGTAAAAGGGGCTGAGCCAGATATCGTCGGCGGCGACGTAGCGAACCTCGATGGGGAAGAAGACATCCGGGTAGTTTTTTTCGATGGTGTCGCGAATTTCCCGCAGTGCCTGCAAGCCGTATTCCCGGGGCAGGTGGTATTCCATCTCGTTGAAGCGCACATTGCGCTCGCTGGCATAGTTGCGCCAGGAAGACTCCACCACCACCTCCTTGTCGATCCGGCCCATACCGGTACTGAGAACCTTTTCTCGCAACCAGGGCGACCAGCCCAGCCAATCCCGCACCTGCCTCAGCAGTTCAACCATTTCGTTGGGGTCCTCGCGCTCGGTGCTGTGAGCTGGCTCATCGGTGAAGTTATGGGTGTCCGCCAGCGCCATGCCGGAAAAGGGGATGTAGTAAAACTCGAAATTACGATTGCTGTCGGCGAGGTGGTCGGCGTTTTCCAGCAGCTCCTCGAAGGGCAGTATCCAGGATTCCCGGCGCGACTGGTGGGGCGCTATATTTTGCAACCGGACCTGGGTGAGTACGCCGAGTGCGCCCAGCGAGACCCTGGCTGCCTGGAATACCTCCGCGTTGTTATCGCGATCGCATTCTATTATCTCGCCGTTGGGGCTTACCAGTTGCAGCGCTTCGACCGTGGTCGGCATGGCGCCGAGCCCGGCACCGGTACCGTGGGTGCAGGTGGCCAGCGCGCCGGCCAGGACTTGCTCGTCGATATCCGGCATATTGACCATGGCCTGGCCGATCGCCTCCAGCGGCGCTCCCAGATCCGATAAGCGGCTGCCTGCCCTTATTTCGACCTGCAGTGTGTCGGGATCGTGGGCGACTATTCCGCTGAGGCGACTGAGGGACAGGATGGTGCCGTCGGTGGGGACCAGGGCGGTAAAGGAGTGACCCGCGCCCACCGGCCGGATCGGCGTCGGGGTGCTGGCCAGCAGTTCCTGCAATTCCGCAATGTCGGCGGGCGCCACACGAGCGGCGGGGGTACACTGCTGCACTCCGGACCAGTTGCGCCAGGCGATACCGCGTTTGGCCGTCGGGGTCTGTGCTACCGCATCGGCAATCAGGGCTCTTGTGACCAGTGCTACCGATGGTGCAGCCGCACCGATGCCGGCCAGGCCACCGAGAAAATGACGTCGATTCAACATGTGCCGGGGGTTCCCCTATTCTGCCGGTGGCTGGGCCATAAACTGTATCAGCGCGATGAATTGCTGCTCGTCACACTCGAAGCACATGCCCAGTGGTGGCATGCCGCCGAAGCCGTCGACGACATGTTGTAGCAGGGTGTCCATACCCTGGTCCATCCGGCCCTGCCAGGCCGCGGTATCGCCGGTGAGTGGTGCGCTGGTATCGGCGACGATATGGCAGCTGCGGCAGGAGCGCTGGTAGATATCCGCCAGTTCGGCATCGGCGGGCAGCAGGTCTCCAACATTGGCGGGTGCCGGCGGTGGCTTACCGCCACAGGCCGTCGTGCCAAGCCAGAGTAGCAAGACCGGTAGTCCATAGATTTTATTCATACTCGGTTCCCGTCGGCGGGCTAGGCGAGCCCCAGCTCTTTGAGTTGGGCTTCCATGTCGTCCCAGCTCCAGTAGGCTTTCATGCTGCGGATCTTACCCTCGTCGTCGACCTCGTAAACCGCGATCATATCGATACTGGTGACGATGCCGTTGCCCATATCGTTGACTGCGGTCATGGGTACCGCGCAGGTGCTGGTGCCGCTCGGGCAGCGTTTGTGGGCGGTAATGGCCAGGTTTGCCGGGCCGATCACGGTATCCCAGAAGGTGGCGATGGCCTCTTTGCCCTGGTGGCCTTCACCGGTGGGGTCAAAGGGAGAGACCCCGACCGGGTCGGCGACCACCGCGTCGTCGGTGTAGAGCGCGAGCCAGGCCTCCTTGTCGCCGGCCATGGCGTATTTAATGGAGTTCATATTCGCCTGGACGGCTGGATGAATCGACGCTGTGGGCATGATGGCCTCCGTTATTCTATTGAGATACATTGTCGTTGCTGCATGGTAGCACGGGCATTTTGAGGAGAACCTGGTTTATTCCCCCTTCGAACCCCGTGCCGCCGCCCTATCCCCAGCCACTCATAATGGAGATCAGGTCGACGACCCGGTTGGAATAGCCCCACTCGTTGTCGTACCAGTTCAGGGTTTTGAGATAGCGCCCGGCGGTCACCGAGGTGAAGGCGGGATCGTAGATCGACGAGTAGGGGTTGCCGATGATGTCCGAGGATACCACCGGGGTTTCGAGGTATTGGACGATGCCCTGCATCGGTCCCTCGCTTGCGGCCGCGCGCACGGCCTGGTTGATGTCATCGACAGTGACATCCCGCTCCAGCTCGACGTACAGGTCGACCACCGAACCATCGGGCACCGGTACCCTGGCGGCGATGCCGTCGAGTTTACCCTTGAGTACCGGCAATACCTCGCCGACTGCCTTGGCGGCGCCGGTGGAGGTGGGGATGATATTCTCCGCGGCGGCGCGGCTGCGGCGCCAGTCGGAATGGGGCACATCGGCCAGTCGCTGGTCGTTGGTATAGGCGTGAACCGTGTTGATCAGGCCCTCGACGATGCCGAAGTTATCCTGCAGGATTCGCGCCATCGGGGCGAGGCAGTTGGTGGTGCAGCTGGCGTTGGAGACGATCTGGTGCTCGGGCTTGAGGCCCTCGTCGTTGACGCCCAGCACCACGGTGTAGTCGATCTTGTCTTTGGCCGGGACGGTCAGTATCGCCCGCTTCGCCCCTGCCCGCAGGTGCGCGGCAATCTGCTCTCGTTTGCGGAACACCCCGGTGGCTTCCACCACCACGTCGACCCCCAGGTCTCCCCAGGGCAGGTTCTCGGGGTCGCGCTCATTGAGCATGCGAACCCGGCTGTCCGGGGTGACCAGGTGATCGTCTTCGAGCGCCAGGGGTTTTTCGAAGCCACCCATGATGGTGTCGTATTGCAGAAGGTAGCGCAGGGCGTCGTGGTCGAACAGGTCGTTGACGGCGACGATGTCGATATCGGGGCGCTTGTCCAGCAAGCGGAAGACCGAGCGGCCGATACGGCCAAATCCATTGATTGCGACTTTCATTGTGCCACCTCCGCTACGTTCAGGGACTGGTAGAGTCTCACCACATCCAGGCAGCGGCAAGCGTGGCCCAGGGATTCATACCAGATCAGTGATTTGAGCATTCGCCTGCCGGACTTTATCGTGCCCACGAGATCGAATACGACCGAGTGTGTGTTGCCGATAACGTCGCAGGAGACCACCGGGTCGGCAACAGTTGTCACCAGGCCGGGGTAGTCCTGTTGCGCCGCGAGCATGGCGTTATTGATATCTTCAGCGGAGACCTCGCCGGAGTTCATCACCGTGCTCAAATCCAGCATCGAGCCCCGTTGCACCGGTACGTTGAGCGCGTGACCGCTGAGCTTGCCGGCGAATTCCGGCAGCAGCGTTTCGGCCCAGGCGGGGGAGGCGCTGCTATTGGGGATAATGTTCTCGGCGGCGGAGCGGCTGCGTCGGTAATTTTCACCGGCATAGTCCTGTAGCGGTTGGTCACTGGTATAGGCGTGTACGGTGGTCATGGTCGCCGCCTCGACGCCCAGTGCCTGGTTGAGTATTTTCAGGGTCAGGGCGAAGGCTGTCGTTGTTGCAGAGCCCGCGCTGAGCAGTTTGTCAGCGGTCTCGGCGGTGCCGTCGTTGATCCCGGGAACCAACATGCGGTCCAGGGCCTGGTTCGGCAAGCTGGTAACCAGAACCCGTGGCGCACCGCTGTCCAGGTGGGGCTGGAGTTGTGCGGGACTGAGAAATTTCCCCGTGGCGTCGATCACCATGTCGACGCCGAACACATCCCAGGGCGTCTCCCCGGGGTTATTGTTTTGCAGCATGCGGGTGCGAAAGCGGGGGTTTTGCAGGTAGTTTCCCTCCAGGGTGCACTCTGACGATCCGTCGCTGTTGAGGAGATAGTGCAGGATATCCGGCCTGGCGACATCGCAGATCACCGGGATTTCCAGGTCATCGCTCGCTGCGGCCTGTTGGTAGAGTTGCCTGCCGATCTGGCCGAAGCCCATGATGCCAATACGCGTTTTACGGTTGCTGTTCATCTGTCAAACCCCTGTGGGTGGTTTTAAGTCGTCTGTTGTTTGCTGTTTTTCCAGGACTTGCACCTGAACCGTTAAATACCGGGTGGGTAGTGTAGCGCCAGCTTAACGCAAAATACAAAGGGGAATCTTTGATTAGAATCGCCAGTGTGATCTTTAAGTGCCCCGACCGCCAAACAGTGGGCAAACAGCGGGCACTTGCCAGCAAGGCGCAAAACCCCGACTATAGGCGCAGCTGCAACAATCATCAGCGCATCTGCCGTGAGGTCGCCGCATGACATCCAGTATCCGTATCCTGCGCCTGAATAAAACAGGTGTTCCCACCAGCTGGTTGACCCGTGAGGAAGCGGTCACCCTGTACGCCAAGGAACTGGTGTTGTGGAGCCTGGGTGATGACGAGCTGATCATGCACGGTGGCTATAATCGACTGGGCGAACGCTCCGTGATGAGCCTGTCGCCGATCATTGCCTGCGACGGCGATATCCGCCATCATAAATTCGCCCCGGCTCTCAGCAACCGCATGTTATTCCGTCGGGATCACCACCGCTGCATGTACTGTGGCAATGAGTTCTCCGGCAGCGAATTGACCCGGGACCATATTCGACCTCGCTCCATGGGCGGACGGGACAGGTGGACCAATGTGGTCACCGCCTGCAAACGCTGTAATTTGCACAAGGGGGGAAGAACCCCCGAGCAAGCGGGAATGGAGTTGCTGGCGGTGCCGTTCTCTCCCAATGTGTTTGAGTTTATGTACCTGGCCAATCACCGGATTCGCGGCGACCAGATGGACTATCTGAAGGCCCGTTTCTCAGGGCGACGGGAATGGCTCGCCGCCTGACCAATACCGATGACTTATAGCGTGAAGCGATCGAAGATAATCACCCTGTTGTGGCTGCTGCTGTGGCTGGTTTCGCCGCCGGGGCTGGCGGAGCGTGATCCGGGTTACGGCCCTCTCTACTTTCAGGGCATGCTCGGCGTGCTCGATGCAGGCAATGCATGGACCCTGGAAGACCCCCACAGCGGAGAGGTGCTGGAGTCGGATCTCGGCAAGTTGATTTACGGCGGTGGCATGGCGCAACAGATGACCCGGGACGGGGTGTTTGAATACGGCTTCGAGGGCGGCGGCCTGGTCAGTTGGAAAAACAGCAACCAGACTTTTTACGCCAGCAATCACGTGTTTGCCGTTTCACTCGACAACGACCTGTTCCTGGTCGACCTCTCCTTCGGCGGCGCGCTCAGTTGGCGCCCGCTAAAGCCCCTGCGGTTTTACCTCGGCGGCGGCGCCGCCATCGCCATCGGCACCGTCAATATCGTGGATAGTAGCGTCGAGCCCCCGGGTGATGCCCCGCCAGCGGATGACATCGGGGGTCGGGAGTGGGCCGTTGGCGTCGGCTTGTATGCCAGGGGCGGTGTTGAGTTTATTATTCGCGATTTCACCTTCGGCGTGAGCGTTCGCCAGGCCAGTACCAAACTGGAATTCGACAACGCCGGCGAGATCGACCTTACCGCGCCGCAGTGGTTTTTGACGGTGGGTAAGCGGATTTAAATTGGTTTTATTCGGCCGGCGGGTCTCCGACCTTGAACGCGAGCAATACATTGCCGGGCAACTGGCCGAACATGGAATAGCCGGACTGCACGTAGAGCCATCCGTCCGCGAGTACCTGGCCGTCGACGTCGATGGCGCCGCCGTGGCCCTCGATACCGTTCACTGTCTCGAAGGGGACTGCGGTCCCGGTCTGCCAGAGAATCTCCCCGGTTTTGATATCGTAGGCGCGGATCACACCGTCCAGGCCGCCGCTGAAAACCAGCTCCGGTGTGGCGGTGAGCGCCGCCGACAGGCCGTAGTAGAAGGAGCAGCGGTACTGCGCCATCGGGTCGCGTTTCACGCCCGAGCGCATGCTCTCGAGGCCGATCTTGGGGCGGTCGGCTTCGGCTATCTCACAACCGCGCTGCACCGGCTGTTGCCACAAGACCTCTCCATTCGCCAGTTTGAGTGCATGCAGTCCCGGTTGAGGGGTGTAGCCGGGTCGATCCCGCTCCGGATCCGCGGCGGCCACCAATAAGCGATCCCCTGATAGCGCCATGCCCCAGTGAACGCCGCCGTTGGTGGTGGTCTGTGCCAGGGAGGGACCGATAGCGGCGTTGCTGACCTGCTGATGCCACAACACCTCGCCGGCGCTACCGGCGGGGTCGGGATTCAGGGCGTAGACATCCCCCGATTTTTGCCCCGCCAGCAGGATTTCACTGCCGTTCGCCAGTTCGGCGATAATCACCGAGGCGCCGAAATCGAAATCACCTCCGGCGTCCTCGGGGCAGTTGGCGCCGGCATTGAGGCAGGCCGCGTTCCAGACATCGTCCCGGGTCGCCTGGAAGCGCCAGGCCGGTTCGCCGGTGTCCATGTCCAGGGCGATGATCGCATCCGAGGTATCGGTGGCCGGGTGCGACAGGTTTTCGCCGGTGCCGATATAGATGCGATTGCGTTTGGCGTCTATGGCAGGGGTGCTCCACACCGGCGCCCCGGAGGGGCCGTACAGCTCGACACCATCCGCGTTAAGCCCTTGCAGGCTGGCGTTTTCAGTGGTGTGCCACTGCCATAATTCTTTCCCGGTCGCCGCGGCCAGGGCGATGACCCCGCCGTGGGATTTACAGCAAATATGGGTCGGGCCGCCGGCTGCGGCGGCCTCGTAGGATGAGACCGGCACGAACAGGCGGCCGTCATGGTGGCTGATCGAGCCGGTGATGATGGAGCTGTCGTAGAGTCGGGCGTCCTGTTGCCAGACGACTTCCATGCTTTGTGGATCCACGGCGTAGATGGAGGCCATGGAATCGGCAAATACCAGCAGTTGCTTGCCATTGTCCAGGCTCACCACGGTAATGGCGGAGCGAATTCCGCTGAGCACCTCGGTGTGGGCGCGGATGCAGCCACGCTGACGATCGATGGCATACAGTTTGCCGGTCTTGTCGCCAAAATACAGGGTGTCGCCGATAATCGCCGGTTGCGAGCGCATATCGGTCACCTTGGGAAAGGCCAGTGCCCAGGCCAGTTGCAGGCGACTGACATTGTCCCGGTCGATGCCGGCCTTGTCCGCCGCTACAAAGCGCCGGTTGTGATTGCCCAGTCCCCAGTTGGCGACAAATTCGGTGCTGTTATCCTTCGCCGGGGCACTGCAAAGGTGCGCTCCGATCCATTCGACCGGCGGCGCGGTACCGGCCAGGTACAAGGCGATCAGGCCGCGCTCCTGCTTGCTCAGGTGGGCCGCCATGGGTTGCATCTTGCCGAACTCGAGCGCCAGCATGACCGTCTCCTTGGAGAAGCCGGACAGGGCCTCCCGGGTCGGGGCATGCATGGCCGGGTTGTCGTGGCAGCCGGCGCAGTTTCTATCGAAGACTTTTTTGCCCAGGTATTCCAGCGGCAGCACGTCCGCATGGCGAATGGCGAAGGACTCCAGGGTCTTCATGGGTGAATCCATCAGCAGCAGGCCGGCACCGCCGATCAGTAAGACGGCAAGCAGCAGTATGCCCAGACCTATAGCGAGCTTTTTCATGGTGAGTGGCTTCCCGGTTGCTCTGGCGGGGCGGCGGGGTAGCGAATGTCGCCGCCTCCAGCCGATTATGCTGCATTGTATCAGGCAGGGACAAGAGTTCGATTGTATGGGGAGGCTGCTACTCCGCTTCGTAGCAGCGCGCCAGGTCGGGCCGCCGGGGTTGGCGCCGGTCCACTATGTCCTGCACGAAGCCTTGTTCGCCGGGATGGCTTGCCGCCCAGTTGCGAAGGTCCTGTCGCAGTTTTTGCAAATGGGCGTCCAGGTTGTGCGAATTGAGTTCGATTCCCCAGTCTGCCTCACCCGCGCCCCACTTTGCCTCACCCGCACCATAGAGGCGCGCAAGGATGCGATCGCCCATGGCCATGGTGAAGTGTGCCGGGTCGTAGAAGTAGTGCATCAGTGTTTGCTGGTCGCCGGCGGGGGGAATGGTCTCGGTGGTAATGGGGTCGACGGTCTCGAAATCGACAAGACGGAAGTCGCTGCCGTAGTCGCCATTGACCTCCTCGATGACGGCGACCATGTCCCGCTTCCACTGCTCCGAGTAGGGCCAGACACCGGACTGCTGCATGGCTTCCATCAAGGTGGCGTGGGCGGGTGAGATATACAGCTTGAGGTCGACGCCGTGCTCTACTGCCAGTACCAGGATATCGCGAAATCGCGCCATGGCGTCGAAGCGCTCATCGGCACGGAAAAATACGCGGCCGTTGCGACATATGGTCCAGGCGCCATGGACGAATTCCCCCAGCCAGAAGGCAAAGTTTACCCGGATGCCGCCGTCGGCCAGCAGCACCGGTATCTGGCGCTCGGCCAGCACGCGGCCGTCATCGGCCAGGCTGCGGTCCGCTTCCTCCTGCCGTTGCAGGGTTTTGCGCGAGGCAACGGTGACATCGATGGCGAACAGGGTGTCGCGGAATTGGTACAGGCGGTAGCCGTGGTTGGGCTCGCCCTGCCAGTCGAGGACGACGTAGTCGTCCAGGTCGGTGCCGGAGGGCATGATATAACTGAAGGACGGTAACTCCAGGCCGATCACCGCGTCCACCACCGGCGCCTGGCTCAGGGCATGCTGGAACATCAGCATGATCTCGTTGAGATTGGCGGAGCGCATCGCCAGGTTGAGGGTCGGCAGCCCGGGCTGCCCCGCCAGTCCCGGCGAGGTGCTGGACAGGGTGTATTCGGTGCGGGAGGTGCCGATAAACACGCGCTGAGGCTGTAGCGTTTCGACCATCAACGGTTTGGCGATGCGCTCGTATTTATAGGCGCGGTCCTTGATGGCGTTGAAGCCTTCGATCTTGACCAGCTGCCAGGCATTGAACGGGTCGACCACCAGGTTGAAGCCGACATTGGCCAGCATCAGCACCGCCAGCAGGCCCAGCAGCGTCACCAGGTGGCGGCCCATGGCCCGCTCGCTAGAACTGGAAGTAGAGGAATTCACTGACCTTGGCCATATCCATGACTGCGTAGGCGCCCATCAGGCTGATAGCCAGCGCCCAGGTAAATGTCGGGCGCCAGCGCAGCCGTGAGCGGGATTCCAGATCTTCGAGGACCGGGTGGTAATCCACCAGCAGTTGAAAGCTGCTCGGCGCCAGTATCGAGATCAAGAAGGCGAGAATGATCGGGTTGGCGTGGTAGTTGGCCAGGGTATTTTCTACCGCGCCACCCATGCCGAACATCGCGGCGAGCATGGAGTGGGCGCCATGCAGGGTTTCAGCGCGAAAGTAGACCCAGGCCAGAACCACGGCAATAAAGGTGACCAGCCAGCCCAGTGCGGCATGCAAGCGGCCGCTGCCTTGAAAGCCGAGCTTCCGACAGAGGAAGTGATAGCCGTGGTTGATCATCAGGTAGACGCCGTGCAGCGAACCCCAGATCAAGAAATTCCAGCCGGCGCCGTGCCAGATGCCGCCGAGCAACATGGTCAGGTAGAGATTGCGATAGCGGCGCAGGGTGCCACCACGGTTGCCGCCAAGGGGGATGTAGAGGTAATCCCGCAGGAAGCGCGACAGGGTGATATGCCAGCGGCGCCAGAAGTCGATGATATTGACCGCCTTGTAGGGCGAGAAGAAGTTCATCGGCAGGACGATGCCGAACATGCGGGCCAAGCCGGTGGCCATATCGGAATAGCCCGAAAAGTCGAAGTAGAGCTGGAAGGTGTAGGCCAGTGCGCCGAGCCAGGCGTCCTGGGCGCTCAGCGCCACTCCGGCGTCCGCCATCGAGAAAATCGGCGTCGCGGTGACGGCCAGGGTGTCGGCGATGACCACCTTTTTGAACAGTCCGATAAAGAACAGGGTCAGGCCCACCGACATATGGCTGGAGAAACTACTGAGCGGCAGCGGCTTGAGAAACTGGGGAATGGTTTCCTTGTGGTGGACGATGGGGCCGGCGATCAACTGCGGGAAGAACACCACGAACAGGGAGTAGTGCAGGAACTGGTACTCCTCGGTTTTTCTCTGGTAGGTATCCACCAGGTAGGCAATCTGCTGGAAGGTAAAAAAGGAGATCGCCAGCGGCAGGATGATGGTATGCAGGGTGAGATGGGTGGAAAACAACAGGTCGATATTGTCGACCAGAAAATTGGCGTATTTATAGTAGCCGAGAACGCCCAGGTTAGCGGCAACCCCAAGCCCCAGAATCAGTTTGCTCTGGGTTCGGGTCAGATACTTGCCGAGCAGGTAGTTCCCCACCATCGAGCCCAGGATGATCCACAGGTAGGCGGGGTTCCACCAGCCGTAAAAAAACAGCGAGGCCAGGGTCAGCCAGACCAGTGCCGGTTCCAGCCGGTGGCGGCCGCGCACACCCCAGTACACCAGCAACACCACCGGCAGGAAGGCGAAAATAAAAATGTAGGAGTTAAACAGCATAGTTTCTTACGGTCGTTCCAGGCTTCCGGGCCTTTTGGTTGTTGGCTTTCAAGGGCTCAAAGTGCGGCTACTTTAACCGCACGTTCACCATGGGCGCAAGGAAATATAGAGCGCTGCCGGCGCTCAGCCCGATGGTCTGTGGCAACTCGCCGCATCTGCTCGCAGCGGCATGTTCTGATCCACCAGTTGCAACACAAAGGCCGCCTCAGCGGGGTGATCCCTGGCGTAGCGCTCCAGGTCGCTGCGAATCCGCTGGAAATGGCCCGGCAGGGTCGTTCGCCGCAAGCTCACTCCCCAGTCGGGTTCGGTATCGTCGCTATAGAGTCGGGCGAGGATGAGGTCGCCGAGCCGGGGGCTGTAGTGCAGCGGATCATGGTAATACGCCATGGGTTGATCGCCCGGGGGTATCGGCTCGGTGCTGTAGCGATCGATGCCCTCGAAATCGACGAGGCGGAAATCGCTGCCGTATTCCCGGTTGACGTCGTCGACGATGGCCAGCAACTCGCTCTTCCACTGTTCGGAGTAGGGCCAGACGCCGGATTGCATCATGGCCTCCATCAGCAGTACGTGGGAGGGGGAGATAAACAGCTTGAGATCGACTTTCCGCCGGGCGGCCAGTACCAGCAGGTCCCTGAATCTAGCGAAGCTGTCGAATTGTTCGTCGTGGCGAAACACCACCTCGCCGCTGGGGCAGGGGGTCCAGTTGGCCTTGACGAACTGGCCGACCCAGCGGCCGAAATAGTCGCGAGTGCTGCCCCCGTCGAGGGCCATGTGCAGGGTCTTCTCGGCCTGGAAGCGGCCGTCGTCCGCGACCAGATCGTATTCGGCTGCCTGCATCTCCAGGGTATCCATGGATTTGGCGGTGACATCGATGGCGAACAGGCTGTCGCGAAACTGCTGCAGCCGGTAGTCGTAATTGCGCCGCCCCTGCCAATCCCTCGCCACATAGGCATCGAGCTCCACCCGGCCCGGGCCCGGCATGCTGAAGGCGTGAATCTCAAGGCCCAACACCGCCTCGTGGACCGGCGCTACCTGCAATGCATGCTGGAACAGCAGCATGATTTCGTAAATGCTGGCGCCGCGTATTCCCAGGTTGATGGTGCGCAGGTCGGCGTTGTTGCCCAGTGCCGGGGCCTTGCTGGACAGCGCGTCCTCGACACGGGAGGTGCCGAGGAACAGGCGCCCGGGCTCCACCCGCTGCAGTACCAGCGGGGCTGCAATGCGTTGGAATTTGTTGGCCCGGGCCTTGATGGCGTTGAAGCCGTCACGGTGTACCCAGTGCCAGGCGCCGAAGGGATCGACCACCAGGTTGTACAGCACATTGCCCAGCATCCACAGCAGCGTCAAAAACAGCAGCGTTTTGAGGTAGTTGGCGGTGCGTGGCATGGATCAACTCGTGGTCAGGGCGCTGGCACTATAACCAAAGCCCTTTGCCGCATCCAGCAAAAGCAGCAGAGGGGGATGTTGGCGCACGGCAGCCGGGAACAGCTATACTAACGACACTATAAAAATTGCTGGAGGAATTTCCGTGCGTCTGTTTGTCTCCCTGTGTCTAGCCTTATTCTCTGTATCCGCCGCGGCAGTCGACCTCTCGGTCCTGGTCGGCTACCAGGTCAGCGCGGAGTTTGAAAATGTCGACACCGACACCGCGGTTAAGGTTGATGAAACCCCGACACTGGCGCTGGCGGTGGATTTTCCTTTCCAGGGTAAGGATGATCAGCGCTGGGGCTTTTACCTGAGCCACCAGGAGACGGCGTTTTCCAATGAGGCGCAGTTGGCGGATAGCGATTTGACCATCACCCACCTGCAGTTTACCGCCATGACCCTGTGGCCGCAGGGGAGGCTGGAGCCGTTTATCCTGTTGGGAGTAGGAGGCGTGCATTATTCGCCCAGCGACAGCACCCTCGACAAGGTCACCCGCATCTCCGGCCAGATAGCCGGTGGTGTCAATGTGAAACTCACCGAGCATTTATTGCTCAAATTCGATGCGCGCTGGATTCCCACCTTTTTCAACGGCAGCAATGCCGTCTTTTGTAACGGTGGCTGTACTATCGGCGTCAGCTCCACCGTGTGGAGCCAGGGTGGGGTGGACGCGGGGTTGATGTTCCGCTTTTAACCCGGCCTTTTAGCCCGACAGGGCACCGGCTTGCAGTTGGAGATTGAGCTGCTTTAAGCGCTTTTGCTGCATCTTTAGCGTGTATTCCAATTCCCGGACACGGGTGCGAACCGAGGTGTGTTCCCATTTGCGGAACCAGTCTTCCCGCGCCTCGACCAATTGCTGGCGCTTGCGGGTATACCACTGCGCCCGCAGCGTTTTCCATTCTTCCATGCTGCAGAGAAACTGCTGGTACTCCTGCTCGATACAGGCGCGCAGTTTATCGGTATTGACCGAGATGGCGAGCCGCTGCTGTGCCCGCTTGAACTCCATGGCGACGATGGCCTCGCGAATCCTGAAATCCGGCACCCGGTTCAAGTCCCTTGTCAGGCCGATCCAGGAACTGGCTTTGATCAGCCATTTAGTCGGGTCGAATTGCCACCAGCGCACGCCGTTGCGGTAGTCGGTCTGGAACTGGTGATGATAATTGTGGTATCCCTCGCCGTAGGTCACCAGGGCCAGCAAGCCGTTGTCTCGGGCGGTGTTTTTGTCGCTATAGGGCTGTACGCCCCAGAAGTGCGCCAGTGAATTGATGAAAAAGGTGGTGTGATGGGTCAGCACCAGGCGCAGCACCCCGGCCAACAGCAGGTTGGCGATCCAGTCGCCGGTAAGCCAGCCCAGCAGCAGTGGCGGAATAAAATTCATGCCCAGTGCCAGCGGCACATAGTATTTGTGCTGCCAGGCGACGATGGGGTCCCGCTGCAAATCCCTGACGTTGCTGAAATCTTCACGACTGGCGGGGTAATCACGCAACATCCAGCCGATATGGGAGAACCATAGCCCGTGCCCGGCGCAGTAAGGGTCTTTGTTCGGGTCGTCGATATAGCGGTGATGGCGGCGGTGGCCGGAGGCCCACACCAGGATGCTGTTTTGCAGTGTGGCGGCGCCGAACAGGGCCAGCAGCAACCTCATCGGGGCTCGTGCCTTGTAGGCGTTATGAGACCACAGACGGTGGTAGCCCGCGGTGATGGCGAAGCCGTTGGCCAGCAGAAACACGGCAAAACCGAGCCAGGCGCTCCAGTGATAGCCCTGGCTGATGCCATACCAGGGTACGACGGTCAGCGCGACCAGCGCGGTGCCGATAAATATACCGGCTTGAAGCCAGAGTATTTGGGGTCTTTCTTGCTTTGCCATCGAGTGAGTCCCTGTTTGATGCCTGAATTGGGGGCCTGCGCGGTGATTTTCAAGGGGTGATTTAGTTGGACGCCTTGATTTCCTTGAGAATGGCCAGGCCTTTCTTGCGTTGCGCGTGGCATACGGCGAGCTTGATGGCTAGCTTGTCGCGCTCCTTGTCGTCGCTGGTGTGCTCCAGTTTTTGCTTCAGTTCCCGCTCCTTCTGCTTGAGTTTGCCCAACAGCTCCTTGATGGCGTCCGACTGCGCGGCCTGGGCGCGTCGGTCCGCATTCATAATAGATTTAAGTCGCGCCAATATTTTTTTGGTTTTCATTGATTGTTCTCCATGGTGCCCTGGGTGGCGTCCTGTGCTTCCAGCAGGGCGTCCAGGTCGCTGTCCTCCAGGGCCAGTCGGGATTCGGCATCCTTGAGAGCGGGTGGCTCGTCGCTGAACAGGATGCGAGCCATTTGCAACAGGTTGAGGCTGATGTCATAGGCATAGCGATTGTCATTCATAACCGAGGTTGCCTGCAGCGGGCTGATACGGCCGTTGCGAATAGCAATGTCCAGCGTGGCCTCCCGCTTGCTATTGGCGCTTTTTAAGCCGAGCTGCACGGCATCCAGTGAGAGCACGCTATCGCTGCCGGGCTCCCGTTCCTGGATATTGCTCAGCTCACGCAGGATGATGGCCAGTTGCAGGCGAATGCCGTCGTATTGCGCACGCAGGGCCGTGTTATCGCCGGCTATATAGCGAGACAGGTTTTTGTGCAGGTGTTTCATGTCCTTGACCGCCTCGACCATATTGCGGCTGGCTTCGCGCAGCGCATAGAGCTGGTCCGACTCCCGTTGTGGCAATTTGTGGGTCTGGGTCTGGCTGATAAACTCGATAATGGCGCTGTGCAGGTGCTTGATGTGGCGGTCGTAATATTCATCGATATCCAGCGGCATCAGCCGTCGGCTCTGGGCGACTACCGTGGCCAGGTCCTGGTCGGACTTGATGGCGCCACGGTGCAGGCTCAGGCCATGGGCGATGAGGCGAAAGGCGTTTTCGTAGAGCCTGATCAGCTCCTTGCGAACGGACTCGACAGCCGCCGCCGGTACTTCCATGGACGCCGGGTTGAGGTAGCGCGGTTGGGTGCGGTCCGCGCTGGGAGCTTGCACCACCCGCTCGAGGAATGGCACCATGCGATTGATAAACGGCGCCATGACCAGCAGGCCGAGCAGGTTGAACAGGGTGTGGAAAAGCGCCAGTTTGAGGGTGTAATTGTGGTCGCGAATCCCGACTTCAAGGGAGATCCAGTCCACTGCCCAGATGAGTTGGGAGATCAAGGCGATGGCCAGCAGGCCGGTGACCATATTGAAGATCAGGTGGGCGACCGCCAGTCGCTTGCCCTCGATATTGGCGCTCATGGCGCCCAGCATGGCGGTAACCGTGGTGCCGACATTGGCACCGATAGCCAGCGCCATGGCGTTTTCGTAGGTGATTTGCCCGGCCGACAGGGCGGTGATGATAAGGACCAGGGTCGCGTGGCTGGACTGCAATACCACGGTTGCCATGATGCCGATAGCGGTGAATAAAAACAGCCCGCGGTAGCCGGATACGGCGTACTCGGCAAGGTTGATAGACTGGCTGAAGGCGTCAAATCCCTCCTTCATATAATGGATGCCGAGGAACAGCAGGCCTAGGCCGGCAAGGCCGTGGCCGATTCCCCTCAGCGGTTTGGCGCGCTGGAAAATGAGAATCACGCCGAAAACCAGCAGTGGCATTGCATAGGAGGCGATGTTGACCTTGAGTCCCAGCCCCGCGATCAACCACGCGCCGGTGGTGGTGCCCAGGTTGGCGCCGAAGATGATGCCGATACCGGCGGCGAGGTTGATCAGGCCCGCGCTGAGAAAGGAGATGGTAATCAACGAGACCAGGGAGCTGGACTGCATGACGGCCGTGCTGACGATGCCCAGCCCAATGCTCTTCCACAGGCGATCAGTGGATTTGCGTAGTATCTTTTCCAGGGTGCCGCCGCTGAAGGCCGTAAAGCCCTCCTCCAGGGACAGCATGCCGAACAGAAACAGCGACAGACCGGCGGCGATAACCTTGAAGTTGGGACTCAGCCAGAAGCCGTAGGCCAGTAAGGCGAGAATGGTGGGCAAAAATGTTTTACGCAACACGGGCAGTTTGCCATCAGGGCATCATGATGCCGCGAACGGTAAAAAAGATAATGGCTGCCAGTATAGCGGATACCGGCACGGTAATGATCCACGCGGCGGCAATTTTTATCAGCGCCGAGCGCTTCACCAGCTCCTGGTGGTAGGCCTTGCGCAAGACCTTGCGTTCTTTCTTGTTCAGTTCCGGTACTGTGGCCGCATGTTCTTTCAGCTCTTTCAGCATCCTCTCCTTGGTGCTGATAGGCGCGCTGTTGAATTCAGCCAGGAAAACCTCTACCTCTGCCTCGTCGCTGCCGTGGTGGTGGTGCTTGATATCATCCAGCATTCTGGCGTAATTGGATTTGATAAATTCGCGCAGGAAGCCGACGCCGAATACAGCGCCCACGGCGATATGGGTGGAGCTGACGGGCAGGCCGAGTTGGCTGGCGATGATGACCGTAATCGCGGCGGCCATGGCGATGCAAAAAGCCCGGCTCTGGTCGAGCTCGGTAATTTCGGAGCCGACGGTGCGGATCAGCTTGGGGCCAAACAGTGCCAGACCCACCGCGATACCCATTGCGCCCACAGCCATTACCCACAGCGGGATGGCGGCCTTGGTGGCGACCCCGCCCCCGAGGACGGCGGTATTGATCGCCGCCAGTGGCCCGACAGAGTTGGCCACGTCGTTGGCGCCGTGGGCAAAGCTGAGCAGGGCGGCGGCAAAGATCAGGGGCATGGTGAACAATTGGTTGACGCCGGCCTTGTCGTTACTGAGGGCATCGGCTCTTTTCGCGATGCCGGGTTTGACGACAAAGTACACGGCAGCGGCTATGACCACGCCCAGCCCGACGGCGTGCATAAATTCCACATGCCAGATCTTTTTCAGGCCCTTGACGATCAGGTAGGTGCTGAAGGCCCAGGTCATGATGGCCACCAGCAGGGGCACGATACGCTTTGCCGCCGTGCGCATATCGGCCTGGTAGGTGATACTACGTTTGATAAAGTACAGAAAGCCCACCGCAATGAACGCACCGCATAACGGTGATATGACCCAGCTGGCGGCGATGGCACCCATCTTTCCCCAGTTGGCAACATCCCATCCCCCGGCGGCAATGCCGGCGCCCAGTACAGCGCCCACTATCGAGTGGGTGGTGGAGACCGGCGCACCGAGCGCGGTGGCGATATTGAGCCATATCGCGCCGGCCAGCAGGGCGGCCAGCATAAGCCAGATAAAGGTATCCTGGTCCTGGATCAGGGAGGGATCGATAATGCCCTTTTTAATCGTGCTGACGACATCGCCGCCGCCGATCAGCGCACCGCCGGCCTCAAAGATCGCGGCGATAATAATAGCCCCGCCCAGGGTCAGTGCCTTGGAGCCGACGGCGGGGCCGACATTGTTGGCGACATCGTTGGCGCCGATATTGATCGCCATATAGCCGCCGACCACACCGGCCACAACCAGCAGGATGCTGCCGTCGGCGTGGCCGACCTGGGCATTGACGAATACCAGGATACCGATGATGAACGCCAGGGCGATACCCAGCCTGAACAACTCACCCTGACTGAAATAGGCTGCTTTTTCTATCGATGCCAGATCTTTCAACTCCATGGATTGTCCACCTTGTTAAATTGCAAAATGAGCGGCCGGCCGACACCGGCGGTCGAATAAATTCGATTCTGCATCGGGCTCGGTCGGGTGGGGCCGACTTTATTCCGCCAGGCTGCCCGCACTATTTCTCAGGTGGGAGCATACGACAACATTAGCTTGCAACGATAGGACGGAGATCAAACTGCGGGCCGGTTGTGGTGGTCAGGCTTGCTTTTGCCGCCAATATGTCCAAATTTGAGATTTCATAGGCCGTAATTGAGTCTGGCGTATGCCGGACTCCCGCCCCGTCGCCTCTGGATTAGCGAGCGTTTCTGCCTCATAATAGCGCGGCGTCTTGTCTTGTTCATCTATGGGGATTTGTGATGAAGCCAGCACCATTCGATTACTACGCGCCTGACAGCGTCGAGGAGGCCGTAGCGCTATTGGAGAGGCTAGAGGGCGAGGATGTCGAGGCCAAGATCCTGGCCGGCGGGCAGAGCCTGATGCCGATGCTGAACCTGCGCGTGGCGCGGCCCGATGCCCTGATTGACCTGCGCAAACTGGATACCCTGAAGTACATCCGCGACGAGGGCGAGGTGATCGCAATCGGCGCCATGACCAGCAAGAGCGACGCCGAGGATTCCGGGCTGCTCAAGCAACAGCAGCCCTTGTTCCAGCACGCCAGCTATCTCATCGGCCATCGCCAGATTCGCAATCGCGGTACGGTGGGCGGCTCCTTCGCCCACGCCGACCCCGCCGCCGAGTACGGCGCCGCCGCCATGGCCCTGGGTATCGAGATGAAGATCGTCGGCCCGGACGGCGAGCGTGTGGTTGCCGCCGAGGATTTTTATATCACCTTCCTCACCGCCGATATCGATTCGACTGAAATTCTAACCGAGGTGCGGGTGCCGAAGATGGCGCCGGGTACCGGCTGGTCGTTCCAGGAAATGGCGCGCCGCGACGGCGACCTGGCCCTGGCCGGTGCGGCGGTCACCCTGCGCCTCGAGGGCGGCAATTGCAGCGAGGTGCGTGTTGCGGTGTTCGGTGTCAATGGCTCTCCGGCGCGCATTGCCGAGGCCGAGCAACTGCTTGAGGGTAGCAGCCCCGCCGATGAGCTGTTCCGGCAGGCGGGGAAGGCGGCGGCTGCCGCGGTGGACGAGCCGATAGCCGACGTTCACGGTAGTGGCGATTATCGGCGTCAACTGATCTCGGTACTGGTGGCGCGCTGTCTGGCCGAGGCCGTCGAGCGCGCGGCTTGAATAAACGATTAGAGAATTTTCCAAGAGGTTTCAAGGCATGACGACAGGGCAAAAAATCAGTGTTACGGTAAATGGCGTCAACTACGAGCGCGAGGTCGAACCACGGTTGTCGCTGGGCGATTTCCTGCGCCATGATTTGCAGCTGGGTGGGACACACCTGGGCTGTGAGCACGGCGTCTGCGGCGCTTGCTCCATACTGATCGACGGCAAATCCGTGCGCGCATGCCTGATGCTGGCGATCCAGGCGGACGGCCTGGAAATAACCACTATCGAAGGCCTGCGCGATCCCCAGGGTGGCCATCTGCATCCGATACAGCAGGCCTTTGTGGAAGAGCATGGCCTGCAATGCGGGTTCTGCACGCCGGGTTTTATCATAAGTACGGTGGAGCTGCTGGCCGGCAACCCCAGCCCCAGTGACGAGCAGATCAAGGATGCGCTCGGTGGCAATCTCTGTCGTTGTACCGGTTACGAGACGATTCTTCGCTCGGTGCGCCTGGCTTCCGCCAGGGTGCAGGCAGGCAAGGCCGCGGCTCACAACAGCGCGTAGTGATCCGCATTAAAAAAGCGTAGCGCTTCAACCGCCAGATTACACCAGTCAAGCGAGATGCCAGCCATGGTCAGAGACATTCCCAATTCACCGGATATGTTGCCGATCACATCGACGCGCTACGTCGGTAAAGCGGTCAAGCGCATCGAGGATCCCGCACTGGTGAGCGGTACCGTCGAGTTTATCGATAACTACAGCGTGCCCGGCATGGCCCATTGCGCCATGATGCGCAGCCCCCATCCCCACGCCAGGGTCCTTAGTGTCGATACCGGCGCTGCGGAAAAAATGCCCGGGGTCTATGCGGTACTGACCGGCGAAGATGTAAAAAAGTGGTGTAACCCGATGGCGACCTCACCGGAGGGCTGGGGTGCCTACTGCCTGGCCGTGGACAAGGTGCGCTTTGTCGGCGAGCCGGTGGTCGCGGTGGCGGCGACCAGTCGCTATGTCGCCGAGGACGCACTGGAACTGATCGATGTCGAGTACGAGTTGTTGCCGGTGCTGGTCGATCCGCACAAGGCGCTCGAGGCGGACAGCCCCACGCTGTTCGAGGAAAACAAAACCAATGTGATACAGGATCGCAGCTATACCTGGGGCGAGATCGACCAGGTGTTCAGCGAGGCGGATCACGTCTTCACCGAGAAATTCCGCTGGAACCGCTGCGGCGCCAACCCCATGGAAACTTTCGGCTGTGTTTGCGACTGGGATACGGTCAATGACTACGTTACTTGCCGGGGCTCCTACCAGACCCCGGGGTTTATGGCCCTGGGTCGGGCCGGCTCGTTCAACCTGCCCTCCAACAAGATCAAGGTCATCAGCCACCCCCACGGCGGCAGCTTTGGCGGCAAGGGCGGGCCCCGCGGCACGGAAATCGCAGCGCTGTTGTCACGCAAGGCCGGCGGTCGCCCGGTGAAATACATCGAGGACCGGGTCGAGTACCTGCTGGCCGGTGCCGGCCAATCCTGGGATCGATATTACAAGGCCTCGATCGCGGTCAAGGCTGATGGCTCGGTGAGCGGATTCAAGGTCGATTTGCTGGATGACCAGGGCGCGGGCTCCGAGGGTTGGGGCACGATTTCCGTGGCCAAGCCGCTGGCGGCATTTACCGGTTGTTATCGAATCGAGGCGGCGCAGTACAATATGAAACTGGTGGTGAGCAATCGCGCGCCCACTTTTGCCTACCGTGGCTATGGACCGCCCCCGCACAACCTGGTGCTGGAATCCCTGATGGATATCGCCGCCCGTGAACTCGGTGTCGATGCCGCCGAGTTCCGTCGGCGCAATTACATCCAGCCCGAGCAGTTCCCCTACACCATACCCAGCGGCAATGAATACGACAGCGGCGATTACGAGGCTGTGCTGGATAAAGTGCTGGGCATGGCGGATTACCAGGCGCTGCGAGCGGAGCAGGAAAAGCTCCGGGCCGAGGGCAAACTGGTGGGTATCGGCGTGGCCAGCACTGTCGAGCCAGGCGTCTTCGACTGGAACGCGTACTCGACGGTAGGTGTCGCCGGCGTCGGTGTCCCCGAGGGTGTCAAGGTGGCTATCGACATCATGGGCCAGATTACCGTCACCGTGGGCTTTTCCCTGGAGGGACAGGGTCAGTACACCCTGGCGGCGCAACTGGTGGCGGACTATTTTTGTGTCGAGATGGAGTCGGTGCGCGTGGCCTATGCCGCCACCGATGTCGCACCACCTCACTTCGGCCCCGGTGGCAGTCGTCTCGGTGTCGCCATGAGCGGTGCGATCCTCGGCGCCTGCCAGAAAATCGAGGACAAGTTTGCCCAGGTGGTGGCGCGGTTAATGCAGACCGAGCCCGGGAATGTCGAATTGATGGACGGGCATATGCGGGTCAAAGGCGTGCCCGGTGCGGAGATGCATATCGCCCAGGTGGCGGGCACCATGCTCAATCGCTCCGATCTGCTGCCGCCGGGAATGGAACCCTGTCCGGAGGCGACCTACGTCTGGACCGCGCCGAACCGTAACCAGCCCGACGACCAGGGGCGTTGCCGTAGCTACCTGACGGCGGCTAACGCCTGTCATGTGGCGTTGGTGGAAATCGATCCCGGTACCGGGGTCACCGATATCCTCAAGTATTTTATCGTCGACGATTGCGGCACGCGCCTCAACCCGGCAACCGTCGAGGGGCAGATACAGGGCGGGGTCGCCCAGGGCGTCGGAGCGGCTTTCTTTGAAGAGTACGTCTATACGGAGGATTGCCAGCCGCTGGTGTCGCTGTTCTCGGACTACCTGTTGCCCACTATCCACGAGGTGCCCATCGCCGCCAAGGGTGATGTGGTCACACCGTCGCCGGTGGCGCCCCTGGGAGCCAAGGGCTGTGGTGAAGGTGCGATTCACACCACGCCGGCAACCCTGATGTGCGCGGTGAACGATGCCCTGTTTCCGCTCGGGGTGCAGATACGCGAGACGCCGATGTCACCCAACCGCGTGTGGACGCTGATTCAGCAAGCGCAGTAAAGGGAGTAAAGGGGACGCAACCCTTTTTAAGGATACGCTTTAAAGCGTTTAAAAAGGGTTGCGTCCCCTTTACTGCGGCGCCATTAATTTTCCGGCCATCCGCTCGAACAGGTCGCGCTCCGTATCGTAAATAGCGTGCAGCTGTTGCTGCGCCAATTGCCACAGTTCTGCATCGTCACCCTGGTCGACCGCGGGCCGCAGGATATCGGCCAAACCATCCCACTGCTG
>JAUXCW010000151.1 GCA_030618705.1 Gammaproteobacteria bacterium
GGCGAAACAAAACTGGATAACCTGGTGCTTTTGTGCCGGCACCACCACCGTAAAGTTCACGAGGATGGGTTTGCTGTGCAGCTGAACACGACGGGTGATTTACGCTTCTACACCCCAGCCGGCGAAGCAATCCCCTTCACCGTGCAACTACCCGAGCCCGACTGTGAGCTGGAAGCCCTCAACCGGCAACAGGGCCTGGAAATCGACTCAAATACGGTGTTTTCATGGAGCGGCGATGCCATGGACTACGGCATGGCCATCGATGGGCTGGAGCAACATCGATGGCATTGAATGGCAAGTATCGCGTTCCCGCGGGAACGTCCGGGTCATTCCTTGAGCTGCATACGGCCGTTCTAAATTAGTTGGGCGGGTAAACCTCCTGCTTCAGGCCGCGATATTTTCGACCTTTAGCAGTTCGTCCCGGGCCACGCTGCGCGCTTGCTCCAGATCGTGGTCGGCCTGCAATCCCATCCAGAATTGCTCGGAAGTTCCCAACGCGCAGGCAAGACGAATGGCCGTATCGGCGCTTACCGCTCGTTTGCCGTGTACGATTTCATTGATACGCCGGGGCGGTACACCCATGGCGCGGGCCAATTTGTTCTGGCTGATCTCCAGGGGCTTGAGGAACTCCTCGAGCAGCACTTCTCCGGGGTGAATATTCGGCAGTTTCTTCATGGGCACGTCCTAGTGGTAATCCACGATCTCGACCTCACATGCATTGCCGGCAGACCATACAAAGCAGATACGCCATTGCTGGTTGACCCGAATGCTATACCGCCCTTTGCGCTTGCCTTTGAGCGCTTCGAGTCGGTTAGCTGGCGAATTCGGCCTTGACCACGCGACGCAGCAGCTTGCCGGTTTCGTTGTAGGGAAGCTCCGGCCAGAACGCCATCAGCTGGGGCACCCGCGAACTGCGCATGCGCACCTTGACCCAATCCTGCAATTCCTGCACTTCGGCGGTCTTGCCCGCCTTGAGCACCACGGCTGCGGCGACGGCCTCGCCCCACTGTTCATCGGGGATGCCGACCACGGCGACATCGGCCACCGCCTCGTGTTCCAGCAACACATCCTCGATTTCCCCCGGGGACATGTTCTCGCCGCCGCGCACAATGACATCGTCGGCGCGGCCTTCCAGAAATAAATATCCTTCACTGTCGAGAGAGCCGGCATCGCGGGTGGGGAACCAGCCATCTTTATCCAGCAAGCTACCGCGCCCGACATACTCACCGGACACCTGCTCGCCGCGCACATAGATCTCTCCCCGCTCCCCGGGGCCCAGGGGCAAGCCTTCATCGTCGCGAATTTCGACCTCGACACCGGGCAGGGGCTTACCGACGGAAACCAGGCGACGACGTACGTCCTCATGGCTGCTGCCGGCGGCATCGCGGTGATCCTGGGGACCCAGAACGGAGACTGTCGAACTGGTTTCGGTCAGGCCGTAGGCGTTGGCGAAGTCGGCGTTGGGGAATAGCCTCAACGCACGTTCGATAACCGCCAGCGGCATCTTGCCGCCGCCATAGGCCAGGGCGCGCAAACTGGGCAACTCCGCCTCGGCATCGCCTCCAATCGCTTCGTCGATACGCGCCAGCATGGTGGGGACGACAAAGGCGTTGCTCACCTTTTCTTTTTTCACCAGTTCGATCCAGCTCTCGGCGGTAAAATTGGGCAACTGCACCACGCGGCGGCCGGAGTACACCGAGCTCAGCACCGCCGAGATACCGGCGATGTGATAGGGCGGCACACAGACCAGGGCCGCGTCGTCCTCGGCGGCGGACATAAACTCCACCGAGCCGAGAATATAGGACACCAGGTGCTTCTGGCGCAGGACAGCCGCCTTGGGCGCACCCGTGGTGCCACTGGTAAACAGCAGCACCCCGGTATCCTCCTGGTCCATCGACCAGGGCTCCTCCAGCGCACTGCCCTTGCGCGCAATATCGAGAAACTCACCGCGAGGACAAACCGTAATTTGATCGTGGCCGCTGAACTCACGGTCCCGGCCCGCCTCTGTGATAAGCAGCGCCGGTACGACACGCTCCAGCAGCGCCTTGATCTCGTGCCCGGTCAGGCGATAGTTGATGGGGACATAGGGCACCCCGGCCCAGGAGGCGGCGAACAAGCCCACGGGCACGGCCAGGCTGCTGACATCCAGCATGGCCAGGTACTCGCAACCGGATTCTTTAATATAAGCAGCAGTGGAGCCGGCGGCGTCGTACAACTCCTGATAGGTGAGGGAGTCGTCGCCATTGGTAAAGGCGACGCGATCACCAAACCCCTGGGAGGCCATTTCCAGCAACATCATTACGTTCATGGATCTACCCTGGCTGTGCGCCTGTGATTGTACTTGCGGTTATAACTGAAGAACCCTGCTCGGGGATCGCTAGTCGGAAGAAGGCAGTGCTTTGGCTTCTTTCAATACCAGCGCCGCTCCGCCGGAGGCCAGTGAGCCGTCCCCGGGTTTGGTGCACAGCAACTCAAGATCGCCGGCCTCATTGACGTAGCGCTTGCCCAGCAATGTGCCATCGGCATGGCCGGAATCGACATCACCACCGGCCGGATCCTCTGTAATGCCGATCATCGCCGCACCACCACAGGTGAGTTCGATATCGTCTCCGGGTGCCGCAATTACCATCACCTCGGTAGTACACACCGCGCTGCGCATACGGGTACCTGCTTTCAACTCTGCCATTATCGCCTCTGCCTCGTGTTGTATAGTAAACGCCGGTTACCGCCGGCCATCTGTAATCCGACGTAGTCTAAAGACTATCATTTTTCGCCTCCAGTGCGGCAGGCATCATTTCCGGCCTTTAGTAGCTCAATTTTGGCCGGGCCATAACGAGGAAGGATCGGCTATTGCCGATCCTTCGACGAAAAACCGGGGCAAACCTAGACCCGCTTGGTCGGCTCGATGCCGGTCAGGCGCGCCAGGTTCAAGCCGAGGATATTGGCCTTATCGTCCGTAGTGAGCTGCTGGTAGCCCCACTTCTCCTGCAACTCCTCCGGCATATCCAGGTTGCGGATGTAATCCACCACGCGGGTCATGTCGTCGAAGGGCAGATCGAAGCCCAAGACGATTTTTTCCGAAGGCATCCACTGCAGCGCCGTGCCGATGGCGTGATAACCCCGGTAGGGCGAGCGCTCGTACCAGCCGATAATACCGGACAGGCTCATGTACAAATTCTGGTGCTTGCCGCACAGGCCGATCAGTTGCTCGGTATCGGGCCAACCGGCGTGATAGGCGATGATCTGCAACTCGGGGAAATCCAGCATGACGTTATCGAGCTGCCGCACATCGCAGTGAGAGCCGGGCTGGGGTACGACATAGCTGTGACCGGTGTGGATAGTCAGCGGCACACCCAGTTCACAGGCCTTTTCGTAGTAGGGCCACATCCGCTTGTCGTCGATGGGGCCGTCATCCTCCGGCGCGTAGACCTTGCACAGCTTGGCATCGCGCTCCTTGACCAGGTATTCCATCTCCCAGTTCGCCTCCTCGATGCCGCGCTTGATCACCGGGCCGCAGTTGGCCTCGAGATACATACGGCCGGGATAGGGCTCGATCTGCTGCATCATAAACCCGTTGGTGGACAACGAGGTGGTGCCGCCGGTGACATCCATCATCGGCTCGCGCAGGCAGAAGGTGACATCGACACCGGCGATGTCCATATATTTGATGAGCTCCTCGGCGATGGGATGTGGCCATTCGCCCTGCAGGTCGCGACCGGACCATGCACGCATCACGCCATCGACACTGCCCCACCAACGCTGGACGCCGGGATAGTAGTCGATTTCCGACATGGTCTGCGGGTTCATAAAATGGCACTCGGTAAGTGCTACAAAGTAATCTTGATCGGCCATGATGGGCTCCTCTGCTATAGGCTTTAATCGGGCGCTCGCGCACCGGGTGAGCAATAGTAACGCCAATGACAACTACCCCGCAATCTTTAGCTAAAAGTTGTCGAAGCGCCCCCGGCAAACCTGAAACCGTGGGCAAATCCAGCCACAAGCCATGGCCGATATTGAGCTTGTAAAGGCCGGAAATGACGCCTGCGGCCATGGTGGCAGAGCACGTTTGCCAGTAAACTGTGTGCGCTAAATAGCCTGCTGAAACCGAATGCGTGCTGTACCTGCATCAAAGGAAAAGACACTATGACAGTTGTTCTTTGCACTTGGGGTGACGCCATCGAGGGCGGCACCGAAGAAGCGCTGACCCTGGCCAGCCAGTACAGCCAGGCCGCCGGCGCGGAATTGAATTGGCTGGTAATCGGCGGTGTCGCCGACAGCGCGGCTGACATCGCCGCGAAGTACGGCGTCGCCCATCTCGACAGGATCGCCGATGACAAACTCGCCGGTTTCGGCCCCGATGCGCTGGTCACAGCCCTCGCCCAGTATTGCGAGCAGCAGTCCCCCGCTACCATCCTGTTCAACCAGACAATGCCGGTACGGCTGATAGCCCCGCGCCTGGCAGGCCGCCTGGGCGTGCCCGTGGTAATGAACGCCTTTGCCATGCAAGCCAACGCCGACCATCTCGAGGTCAGCGCCACCGCCTACGGCGGCGACACCCACGCCGTGTATCAACTGAACAGCAGCGTCAGTGTGGTTTCCGTGGTCACTACATCCATCGTCGCTGCGGCGCCCGCCACCGCCTCCACCCCGGAGGTTCGTGATATCACCGTCGACCTGGGCTCCGTCGAGGAGCGATTCAAAGTCACCTCATCGCCGAAATCCGAAGGCCCACGACTGGAAGACGCCGAGATCATCGTATCCGGCGGTCGCGGCCTGGGTTCAGCAGACAATTATAAGCTGGTGGAAGAACTGGCGGCGGCGCTTGGCGGTATGCCCGGCGCTTCCCGCGCCATCGTCGACGACGGCTGGATCGATTCCTCCCACCAGGTCGGCCTGACCGGTAAAATCACCCGGCCCGGGCTGTATGTGGCAGCGGGTATTTCCGGCGCCAGCCAGCACATGGCGGGCTGCTCCGCCGCCAAGACTATCGTGGCCATCAACAAGGATCCCGATGCATCCATCTACCGCTACGCACGTTACGGCATCGTCGGCGATTGCGTGGCCATACTACCCGAGCTGAGCAAAGCAGCGAAAGCGTAAGAGAGGTTATCCATGACTGAAGAACGAGTCCCCTGCGTCGAGGGGTTATTTTCGGAGAAAGACGGCGTCGCCACCCTGCACGGTTCCCGATGCACCGGCTGCGGCACACCTTATTTTCCCAAATCGGAGGCGTGCCACAACCCGGACTGCTCCGAATCGAAAATGGAAGACGCCGATTTTGGCGGCAAAGGCGTATTGTGGAGCTACTCGGTCGCTGACTTTCCGCCGCCGCCGCCCCACATCTATGACGAGCCCTTCACACCCTACGCCATGGGCGTGGTCGATATGGAGTGCGGCCTGCGCCTGATCGGCCAGTTGGTCGACAAGGCGGAGGACGTCAAGGTCGACGCCAATGTCGAACTGCTTATCGATACGCTCTACCACAAAGATGGCAAGGCGTTTACTTCCTGGAAGTTCAAACAGCTGTAAGGGCGAGAGGAGACAGAATCATGCAAGAAGTCGCTGTACTAGGTGTCGGTATGCACCGCTTCGGCAAGACCGGAGACGCTATCGTCGGAACCAAATCGGTTAAAGCCCTCTGCCAACACGCCGTGACCGCCGCGCTTAAAGACGCTGGTGTCGAGTGGAAGCAAATCCAGGCGGTATCCGCAGCAAGCTCGCGCTTTTCCGGCGGCAAGGGCTGGGGACTCAACGGCAATGACGTCGTCGAGGACATGGGCTCTACCGGCATTCCCGTCTACAACCTGTCCGCGGGCTGTGCCGCCGGCGGCAATGCCTTCAATATTGGCTATTCCCTGGTTGCCGGGGGCATTCACGATATGGTGCTGGTAGTCGGCGGTGAAGTCATGCCCAAGGGCATGATCCAGACCTCCGGCGTCGAAGAAGCCACCGACCCGGAATTCCTCCGCCAGCGCTGCATCGGCATGCCGGGCCCGTCGTTCTGGTCGACCCTGGCCCGTCGTCGCATGTTCGAGTACGGCACCACCGAGGAGCAGTTCTCCCAGGTGGCGGTCAAGGCGCGCAAAAATTCCGTGCACAACCCCTATGCCCGCTTCCAGAAAGAAATCACCCTGGAAGACGTAATGAACTCGCCCTATGTCAGCAACCCCCTGCGGCTGTTCCAGATTTGCCCGGTTTCCAACGGCGCCGCGGCGGTGGTTATCTGCTCCAAAGAAAGGGCGAAGCAATTCACCAGCAAACCGGTCATGGTTGCCTCCAGTACCGTCGCCACCATGACCTTCGACGACATGCTGCCCCGCGGCCTGGCCGACCCCATCACCGATTGCCCCAACCTCCACACCGAGGCGCAGAACGCGGTGACCAGGGCCTTCGAGAAATCCGGCATTGCACCCGGGGACGTCAGCTTCACCGAGCTGCAGGACAACACCTGTTATTACGAGCTGGCATTCCCCGAAGAGTGGGGCCTGTGCCAGGCGGGTGAGTCCGAGTCCCTGCTGGAAGCGGGTGAAACCACCCCCACCGGCCGCATGCCGATCAATCCCTCCGGCGGCTTTGTCTCCTTCGGTGAGGCCACCACGGCCATGGGCGTATTCCAGATTGCCGAACTGACCTGGCAACTGCGCGGCGAAGCCGGCGGTCGGCAGGTGCCGGATGCCAAAGTCGGGCTGGCCCAGACCCTGGGACTCGGCGGCAACGCCACGGCGGCTATTTTAACGCGCTAGCCGCCTGGATCTGTAGATCGCAGTGCTAACAAGCCCCGGGTAGCGATGCCCGGGGCTTTTTTACATCGTGTATAATCTGCGCCAGCATCTCTCGCCACCGCTCAGCATATTGGGATAGTGATGGATACCATATCGACACTCAGCTACGTAATCCTGGGGTTTATTCTTGCCGGCGCACTGACCAGCCTGGGGTTCGGGCTGCGCAATTACTGGCGCCGGATCGAACACGGCAAACCCTGGTTCGCCGACGACGACGGCAAAATCACCATGGCCTCGGTGCTGTCACGGGTCAACTGGCTGACCTTTGTCAAACGCGGGCTGATGACCGAGCGGCTACTCAAACGGCCGATAGCCGGCGGCTTCCACAGCGCCATGTTTATCGGCGCACTGCTGCTGATCTTCGGCCACGCCGTGTTTATGCTCGACTTTGTCGGCGTACCGGTATACGAGGGCTGGTTCGGCTACGTCTTTATGAAGCTCGGCCGCGACGTGGGCGGGCTCCTGTTATTTACCGGGGTCGCTTTCTTTCTGCTGCGCCGCCTATTCCCCCCCGATCGCCTCACCGCCGGCGGCATGACCCGCAAGGGCTTCGAGCACGGTGAAATGATCTTGCTGGTCATCGTTACCGCCGGCTTTATCACCGAGGGCCTGCGCCTGGCCTTCGAGCCCTCGGGCGACAATGCGGAGTTTATCGGTAACGGCCTGGCATCAATTTTCCAGGGCCTGTTCAGCGAACAGGGCAATATCGCCGGCTTCCAGGTGATGTGGTGGGTACATGGCCTGCTGGGCAGCGCCTTTATCGCCATGATAGCCCACAGCGCCTTTTCCCATATGCTGTTGGGCCCGACCAACTCGGCCTTCGCCAACCGCCGCGACGGCATCAATCTGCCCCCCATCAATTTCGACTTCGATGAGGAAGAGGAGGAGGATGACGAGGAGGAACCCGTGTTCGGCGCCGCCAAACTGGCGGACCTGACCCGGAAGAACCTGCTCGACGCCTCTGCCTGCCTCTGGTGCGGCCGCTGCCACGAGGTCTGCCCCGCCGCCCAGACCGGCAAGGAATTGTCGCCCAAGAAAGTCATGGCCACCTGCGCCGAATACATGGAGCAGGGGAAATTTGACGATGACAGCCTGATCGAAGTCCTCGGCCAGGAGGCCATCTTCAATTGCACCACCTGCGCCGCCTGTGTCGAGGAGTGCCCGGTCAGCAATAACCCCGCCGAGGTCATACTCGAGTT
>JAUXCW010000042.1 GCA_030618705.1 Gammaproteobacteria bacterium
ATCGACAAGATGATGGCCGAAGCCCGTGTGCGGTCACTATCCCTGGCGGAGGTTGCTGTGCTCGAGGGGGAGCTTGCCACGGTGCGAGCATGGCTGCCCTACGACAGGCCGGAGCTGCGATACGAGGTTGCCAGTATTCGCGCCGAGACCGAGGAAAAGATCGCGGATGCCGAGCGAGAGATTGTGGCGCTGAATCCGGACCAGGGGGGGGAGCGCTATCTACTTCGTGTGCAGGTGGCGGGTCTCACCGGCGGGGAGGACGGCGATCAATTGCGCCAGCAAGCCGACCAGGAGCTGGAGCGCCTCTACCAGCAGGGCGTTTCCGCGGTTAAGAACAAAAAATTGTCCAGTGCGCGGGGCAGCCTCAACCAGGTTGCCCTGGCGGATCCAGAGTACAAGGAGCTGGTCTACTATCAGGAGATGGTTGCCACTGGGCTGTTCGAACAACATTTCTGGCAGGCACTGGTCGATGGCCGACCGGATGAGGCTTTCTCGCTGTTCTACGAGTTTGCAGAGACCCCGGCGTTTGCCACCCATCGTGATAGTGTGGCCAAGGATGCGGCGGAGTTGGCGGATTATTTCGACGCCCTGGGCGACAAACAGCGCCGTGAGCGAGAATGGCTGGAGAGTTATGAGGCATTTCGCAAGGCCGTCTATGTTCGTGACAAACTGGAGCTTCCCGTCGAGCCCAGCACAGGAATGCAACGCTTCACCCTGGAGATGGAAAATCGCTTCAACCGCGCGGAAAAGGCCGGCCAGGCAACCGAGGCCCTGGCCTATCTTTCGATAATAGAAAGCCTTTCTCCCCAGCATCCCTTGCTCGACCGCAAACAACGCGCCAGCTTCGAGTCGGTGTTTGACCAGGCCGTGGTCAAGGTCAGCCTGGATCCGTTTGCCGGCACCTATGGCCGCCAGATGGCCAGCGGGATCAGTCGATTCCTGCTCGACACCGTTCCCAATGAGGTGCGGATAGTGAGTAGGGAGCAGTTCCAGGTGGTGGACGACAGCCAGGTTCGTAGCTCGGCGTATTTTATGGTCGAGGGCGAGATGCTGCGCACCGATGTGGAGCAGCGAGAGCAACCGCGCAGCGAGAAGCGCCGGGTGGTTACCGGGACCAGGCTCGGCCCCAATCCGCTCTACAAGGCCTGGAAGAATCTGCCGCGCAGCGAGCGGAAACAGGCCGAGAAGCCCCCGGAGAAAGCGGAGCTGCCGGTTTACGAAGAGGTGGTAGTCAATCACAGCGATATCCGCAATAAAGCGGTACTTTCCGTCAGTTACAAGGTCGTTGACCCGGCGACTGCGAAGGTGCTGTTCGTCGAGACGGTATCAGACAGTATCACGGCGGAGGCAACCGCGACCCAGGGCGTGGTGCAGGGAGACTACGTGCTGGAAGCCGCACCCGCACGTTTGCCGGCGGAAGCCGAGATGTTTGAAGAATTGATTACAATGGTTTCGAAGCAGATAGGCTCGGAGCTGGCATCGCGTTTGTTGGCGCTGGAGAGCCGCTACGAAGCCGCCGCCGCGGACGAGTCAGAACAGAATAACTATGGGGCAGCCGCCCAGCAATGGGCTTATGCCTATGCGGTCAGCGAGCCGGACAGCGAAGCCCGGGCTGCGTATCGGCTGGAAATGGAGCTTGCCGTACTCAAGTAAAGCCTGGCGAATCGCGCTCTGGTAAATTTTTCGGCTAACCGTCCCCAGGTGGGGTGGGCGCGGCGCCTCCCGCCGACCCGGTGACCAGATCGGTTGCCTGCTGGATACGCGGGTTGTTGGGGTTCACCAGTTTGAGCTCTTGCAGTATCGACATTGCCAGTGCAGTATCTCCTGCCTCCAGCGCCTGGTCCAGGTTCGACTCGAGAGTTCGGCTCAGTGCCCGCAAGCCCTGCCGGGCCTGTGCGTTGCCCGGGCTAAGGCGCAACGCCTCGCGGTACTTTTGTAAGGCGTTATTCCCCGCCGGGCTGGTGTAACGGTTCTCCGCCAGGTCGTATTCCGCACTGCGCAACAGGCCTTTCACTTTAAACCTTCCCAGCATGGCGTCGGCCCGGTTGACCCGGGGAGCAGGGGGTGGCTCCTTTTCCTCGGGCTGCCGGGAGCGCTCGGCATCGGCCCGTGCCTTGGCGACCTGTGCCTGCTGATCTTGCATCGCCTCGTCGAGTCGTTGCTGTCTTAGTGCCACCTCGGGCATATCCGGGGCGATGTCTTGCGCTTGCTGCAAATATTGGCGGGCCGGCTCCAGGCTGCCCGCCGCCAGCGTTTTGTCGGTCAGTTCCAGGTAGTGCATGGCAATAGCCTTCAGGCCGGCCAACGCGGTGGCATTGTTTTCGTCCAGGGTGAGTACGCCGCGATAGCTTTCCAGGGCATTGCTGCCGGGAGGAGAAACCAGGCGACCGGCGGCCATCAGGGTATCCGCTTCCGTCAGCATCTCGTTGACGATGCGGGTTTGGACATCGACTTCGGGCAGTGCATCGGGCTCGATGTCGGCCAATTCGTGGGCGGCGCTGGCGGCAAGTACATCACCGGGAAGGGCCATGGGGTAGAGTGTACTGTTGATTGTGCTGCCGATACTGGTGGCGGCCAGGCGGCTTGCCCTGTCTACATCCGCCGCGAACCTGGTTTGCGCGGCGTCGAGTGGCGGCTGGTTTGCGTCAGTGCTGGCCGTCCCTGAAATGGCACTGTTATCGAGGCCCATCTTGTCGCTCAACTGTTGCCATAGCGGGGTCAGTACGCCGTTGGCGTAGAGCATATACGCCCCACCCACTACTACGACAGAGGCCAATAGCAGGCCGAAGCGGGGTTCCCGGTGCGCCTCCTCCACTGGAGGGGGGGGGATCGTATCATCCAGCGGACCCCTGCTCGCGGGGGCCTGCCGCGGGGTGGTCGGTATCGCACGATCCGCATCGACAGCCCTCACCTGGCCGGAGTCGCCCCGGTTCTGGTTGCGCAGCGCGCCCATGCGCAGCTGGTCCAGTTCGACAATCAGCTCCCTGCCCCTGGAGTAGCGATCGCTTGCGTTCTTGGCCAGCATGCGGTCGATCAAGGGCTGGAGGGCTTGCAAATTCTGCGATAGTGGAGGTACCGGATCCTTGACGTGCTTGATGCCGATGTCGATGGAGTCCTTGCCGGTAAACGGCACCTTGCCCATCAGCATTTCGTAAAATACGATGCCCAGGGAGTAGATGTCGGATCGGGCATCCAGGGCCTGGCCGCGGGCTTGCTCCGGGCTCATATACTTGGGTGTGCCCACCACCATTCCCAACTGGGTCATCTGGGTATCGCCGGATGCCGGTCGTGCGATGCCGAAGTCAGTGAGCACCGCACTACCATCCTCCCGGAACAGGATATTGTCCGGTTTTACGTCCCGGTGGATATAGCCCTTGCTGTGTGCATAGTCCAGCGCGGCCGCCATCTGCCGCAGTATGGACATGGCCTCCCGGGTGGTCATGCCTTTTTTGATCCGGCTCTTGAGGTCGCCGCCGGGGTGGTACTCCATGCCGATGTAATAGTGGTCGTTTTCCACCCCGACATCGTAGACGGCGATTATATTGGGGTGGGAAAATCGCGCCGCGATGCGGGCTTCTCGCATAAAGCGATCGCCGTAACTGGAGTCTGCCGCGAGAATGGGCGCCATCACCTTGAGTGCGACCTCACGGTCAAAGCTCTCCTGGTTGGCGAGGTAGACCGTCGCCATGCCACCTTTACCCAGTTTGCCGAGTATCCGGTAGCCGGGAATTTCAGGTGTTTTTAATTCCGATTTCTGTTGGTTTTCGCTCACATTCGCTACATTAGCCGATATTTCGGCTCATTATACTGGTAAATGCTGTTCCGCCACGATACGCATACCCGCAACCCCTGGCCATCGGTAATTCCCCATAGGCGCGGTTGCCGGCAACTCTTGCCGGGGGGTGCGGGTCATTTCGACTGATTGAAAGTATAGGAAATAAATAGCGGTTGAGTGGGGCTAGCCGCCGGTCATATTCATAAACCGCAGAATCTGCTGCTCGCCGTCGAGTTCAAATTCATGGCGCTCCGGTTTGAGGTGCATGGACTGGATGATGGCCTCCCGGAGGGGTTCGAGCTGACCGGGGTGGCGCCTCAGGATTGCGCGCAGGTCCACCGAGTGTTCATTGCCCAGGCACAGCAGGAGACGCCCTTCCGCGGTAAGACGCACGCGATTGCACTGGTCACAGAAATTGTGGCTGTGGGGCGAGATGAAACCGAGCCTGATGGGCGAGTTCGCCAGTCGATAATAGCGGCTGGGGCCCATGCTGGTCTCGGTCGTGGGTATCAGGGGGTAACGAGCCTCCACGGCGGCGCGGACCTCATCGCTCGAGCAGTACTGCTCGGACCGGCTGTGGTCGCTGACCTGGCCCAGGGGCATCTCCTCGATAAAGGTGATGTCCAGTTCGCGCTCGAGACAATAATCCACCAGGTCGAGGATTTCATCATCGTTCTGGCCTTTCTGGATGACCGCATTGAGCTTGATCCGCTTGAAGCCGGCCCGGCGGGCCGATTCGATACCCTGCAACACCTTGTCCAGCTTGCCGACCCGGGTGATCGCGTTAAATTTATCGGCCTGCAGGCTGTCGATGCTGATATTGAGCCGACTGACACCGGCCTGGCGCAGGCCCTGCGCATAGTTGACCAGTTGCGAGCCATTGGTGGTCATCACCAACTCGTCCAGCCCTTCCAGCTGCCTGATAGTCTCCAGCAGTGACAGGATGCCGCCGCGCACCAGCGGCTCGCCGCCGGTGATACGGATTTTTTTTACCCCGAGGCTGACAAAGGCACTGGCGATAAGCTCGATTTCCTCCAGGGAGAGGATCTGCGAGCGGGGTAAAAACGTCATTTCTTCCGCCATGCAGTAGACACAGCGAAAGTCACAGCGGTCGGTCACTGAGATGCGGAGATAGTCGACGCGGCGGCCGAAATTATCGATTAGCGATGGGGGCTGTTGGTCAAGCATCAAAACCCTGGAGCCTTTTTACGCGTGGTGTTCACTATTATACCTGAGCAAACTACTATGGTATCAGTCTTGTTAATCGATGGTAATGCGTCAGGTCAATGCCTGGCCACGGGGTAAAGCGTCTGTGCAGAGGGACAATGCGGCTATTCTCGGCGGGCTTGCGGCCAGCCTCGCCAGTTATGCCCTGGTCAGCGCCGCGGGGCAGCCCCATGTGATTGCAGCCACCGTCGCGGTAACCCTGCTGTGTTTGATCTGGTGGGTGCTGGAGCCGATACCCATTCCGGTGACGTCCCTGTTGCCCCTGGGCTGCTTTCCGCTGCTCGGGGTGCTGGATCGGCACCAGATCGCCGCCGCTTACGGCTCCCAATTGATTCTGCTGTTGCTTGGGGGCTTTTTGCTCTCCAAGGCCATGGAACACACCGGTACCCACCGCCGCCTGGCGTTGTTGATGGTGACCCTGATCGGGGGGCACAGTCCCCGGCGCCTGGTGCTGGGTTTTATGCTGACCGCGGCGGTGCTGAGTATGTGGATATCCAATACCGCCACCACCTTGATGCTGCTGCCCGTGGCGCTGGCGATACTGGAGCGCTCGGAGCCTGGCGGGAAGGGCGAGCTGGCGGTGCCCCTGTTGCTGGGAATCGCCTACGCCGCTTCCATAGGCGGCATGGGCACACCGATAGGCACGCCGCCCAACCTGGTATTTATGGAGGTCTATTCCGAGCAGACCGGGCAGACCGTCAGCTTCACCCGGTGGATGAGTTGGGCGCTCCCCGTGGTGATTATCATGGTGCCTGTTGCGGCGTTATGGCTGACGCGGAAATTGCCGCGGCAGGGTGATATCGTATTGCCGGCGATGGGCCCATGGCAGGTCTCGCAGAAGCGGGTGTTGGTGGTGTTCGCGTTCACGGCCCTGGCCTGGATGACGCGGCAGGAGCCCTATGGCGGCTGGAGCAGTTGGTTGCACATGCCTGGCGCCAATGATGCATCGGTGGCTTTTGTGGCGGTGGTATTGCTCTGCCTGCTACCGGACGGCAAGGGCAAGCGGCTGCTCGATTGGGACACCGCAGTGGGTATTCCCTGGGGCGTATTACTGTTGTTTGCGGGTGGTCTGGTCATCGCCAGGGCGTTTACCAGCTCGGGCCTGAGTGAGCTTCTGGCCCAGGCTATCAGCGGGTTGAGCGTATTGCCGCTGGCGGTGATCGTCGGCCTGATAGCGCTCAGTGTCAGTTTTCTTACCGAGACCACCAGTAATACTGCCAGTACCACCCTGTTGATGCCGGTGCTGGCAGCGGTAGCGGCCGGCTCGGGTATTGACCCGGCACTGTTGATGGTGCCGGCCGCCATGAGCGCCAGCTGTGCGTTTATGTTGCCGGTGGCCACCGCGCCCAACACGATAGTGTTCGGTAGCGGTTACATCAGTACGCGGGTTATGGCGCGGGAGGGGTTCGTGTTAAACCTGGTGGGTGCGGCGGTGATTACAGCGGTCTGCCTGCTGCGCCTTACCTAGATTGCTTCAGCGTGACCGCTCCTGCGCATCGGCGCAGCGGATACAGGTCTGGACATAGGGCAGGGCCTTGAGGCGTTCGACGTTGATTGCCTCGCCGCACGCCTGGCAGTTGCCGTATTCGTCTTCCTCGATTCGGGCCAGGGCCTCGAGAACGTTTTTCAGTTCAACGCGGGTTTCGCGGTCGAGCTCCAGCAACACTTCCAGGTTTTCCAGCTCGACGGCCTGCTCTGCAAAGTCCTTTTCAATGGGCTCTTCGCGGTGATGCACGTCCCGGTGCAGGCGCTCTGCCCGATGTAGTAACTCGTCCCGCTTTTGCTTGAGACTTTGTTCAATCGCCTTGATATCCACTTGTCAGCCTCGAATTGACCAACTGAGAGTGTCGCCCCTACGCTGCGGCGAGGCATTGACCTAAATCAAGCCGCCGCCGGTGCGTCTGGAATTAATCCGGTCGATACGCCGGCCTGGCCGGTTCAGGCCACTCCGGGGGAGGCTGCGGCCCGTTGTTGTAACAGGATGACGGCAGCGCGTATGGATTCAAAGGCGATGGCCTCAGGCGCTATTTCACCCGGTTCGAGCCAGCGAATCGCGGCGACATCGTCCCCAACCCGGATCTCAGGCTTTTTCGACAGGCAGACTTCGAAGATGACATCGGTAGTGCGATAAACCACGTCCCGATAGGGATAGGTATTGGCAAAGGAAAACAGGTAGCGGAGGTTTTCCCCCTCCAGTTGCAAACCCAGTTCTTCCTGCAGTTCACGGTTCAGCGCCTGTTCCAGGCTCTCACCGGGGTCGCAGAAGCCCCCGGGCAAGTCCAGCATACCCTCGGCGGGAGCCCGGCCGCGCACTGCAAACAGGACCTCGTCGCCGCAGCGAATGATCGCACCGACGGCGGTGGCGACGTTGTGGTAATAGTGAAAGTCGCAGTCCCGGCAAACCAGCCGCTTGTGTTCTTCGAAGGCGATATTGGCGGAGCGGCAGGCGGGGCAGTAGGCAAACGGTGACCTGGCGATGCCTTCCCCGGGGCGGGAGATGTTGCCGGTTCGAGGGCGTTCTGGCATCGGGCTACTCGACTCGTACGGTGAACCAGTGGCGGACCGGCGCTTATCCGGGCTCTTTGATGTCGTTCCCCGCAAGCATACTGGCCCGGGCCTGGGGTTTTGTTGTGTCTACGCCCAATAGCGAGCGGCCGCGGGCAAGGAGCATCTGCCACAAAAACTTGAGTAGTCGCCGCAGGTGTGCCGGGTAGCGTAGCGAGAAGCGGGTGTAGTACCAGGCGATGCGGGGGCTGGAGTAAAAGCTCGTCAGCAGCTTCCGATAGTTGGTATTGAGTTCATCGATGGACATTCCCTCGGGTGCCCAGAGGAAGTTCATGCCGTTCATCTTTTCCCAGTGGTCGTCGCGGATATTGGTGCCGTAGATATCGCGATAAATGGGCGAGCCCGGGTAGGGAGTGAACTTGGTCATGTTCATGATGGTGAGGGGCACGCTGCGGATAAATTTCCGGGTGGCGGCGATGGTCTCCTCGTTCTCACCGGGGTAGCCCAGCATAAACAAGCCCTTGCTGCGGATACCGGCATCGTGGGCCCAATTCAGGGCGCGTACGGAATTTGCCAGCGACGCCGATTTGTCCATGCGTTTGAGCAGCTCGTCGCTGCCGGTTTCCAGGCCGAAGCTCATCTCCCAGCAGCCGGCACGCTTCATCAGCTTGAGCAGGTCGGGTTTGACCACGTCGACCCGGGACGCGCAACTCCAGCTGATCTCGATTTTCTTCTCGAGGATCAGCTCGCATAGTCGGGTGACCCGCTGCCGGCTGGCGACAAACAGGTCGTCGACGAACATGATGTGCCTGATGCCGTAGGTGGACTGCAGGTGTTCGATCATGCCTACCAGCCGCTCCGGCGAATAGGCGCGGACGCTGGCGCCGAAGGTGGAGGTATCGCAAAACTTGCAGTGGAAGGGGCAGCCACGGGAAGCGGCGATAGAGGCCACCGGCTGCCTGGGGAAATCGTAGACCGCTGGCGTGTATGCGGCGGGAAAATCGGGCAACAGATCCCAGGCCGGCATGGGCAGGTAATCCAGGTTCTTTTTTACCGGCAAACCGGGGTTCTGCTTCAGCACGAGCTGGATTTCGCCCCGTTCCCGGTAGACGATACCCGGCACCCCGGATACGTCGTTGCCGGCTTCCAGTGCCTCGAGCAGCAGTACCAGGATTTCTTCTCCCTCACCGACCACAGCGAGGTCGAATTCCGAAAACCGCTCCATGGTTTCCAGCGCCATAGACGAGATATGGGGGCCGCCGACCAGAATGGTGGTGTCGGGCAGCGCGGCCTTGATTCCGCGCGCGATTTGCGCCGCGGTCCATACTCCCACGGTGAACATGGTAATGCCGATGTATGAGGGGTTCAGCTCGACCGCCTGCCGCACTACATCGTCGACCGTCATGCTGAAAATATCGCTTTCGATGATCGAGGGTTCGAAGCCGTGTTGGCGCACTTCCGCCGCCAGGTGTAACAGCCCGAGCGAGGGAGAGCTATTGGTGATTTGCTTGACGAATTCGTAACCGGGCGCAATGCGCTCGTAGGGAGGCGTTATCAGCAGGATTTTCTTGTTGGACATGTTGCTTTCCGGGGTGCGGCCTTTTTGCCTGACGGTCAGGGCGCTACCATACCTGCTGGGGCGCTATTTCCCAAGTAATTTTGCTTTCAGCTCGGCGTCCGGGCTACAGGTTATGGACGCCGCCGGGGCCGTTGGCCCTCCGCTGGTGGGTGTCTGGCGACAGGGCTCAGGGTCGGGCGCTGGTGGCCCGCAGCCGGTAAAACTCCCGCGCGTTGGCAGCGAATACCCGCTTGTGCAGGCTGCTGTCCAGGGCGTCATAGAGTAGTTGAATGTCCCCCGGGCCGAAATCCCGGGGTGCGCGGGTGCAGGGAAGGTCGCTGCCGAACATCAGCGCCCCGGGGTTGATCGCTGTGATCTGTTGCACCGCAGTGGCTATGTCCAGGTCGCCCCGGCTGAATCCGCTGGCCTTGACCCGGGCGCCACGTTCAACCAGTGTCAGCAGCATTCGCCAGCCGCAACGGGAGAGGCCGAGGTGGTCGATGGAGACTGCCGGCAGTCGTGACAGGCACGGCAGCAGCGGTTCCAGCATGGCCGAATCGACATAGAGCTCGGTGTGCCACCCGGCCAGTTCGTAGACCCGCCGGGCCATCGTATCCAGTTGCGAGACCTCTTCGGAACCGCCCCGCTTCAGGTTGAAGCGAATACCCCGCACCCCGGCCCGGTCCAGGGCCAGCACGGTGTCGTCGCTCGCCGTGGACGGCAGTTGGGTGACGCCGACAAAGCCTTCCCCCAGTTTTGCCAGCGCCGCCTCCAGGTAGCCCTGGTCGAACCCCTGGAACGAGCCGGTCACCACGACGCCGCCGCAAACCGGCAGGGCTTTTACGCGTTTATGGTAGTCCTCGCAGCGAAAGGGTGGAGGTAGATAGCCGTCATTGGCCACCAGGGGGAACCCCGGGTCTATGATATGGAGATGGCTATCGACAATGTCCGGGAGGTCGCAGGCAAGCATGGGCAGATTGTACACGGCCGACGGAAGGGGGCGGCAGTTTACTCTGCCAACCACGCGATTCCAGGCAGGGAGGCTTTCAGTCCACTGGCCATGTGCCGTATCTGGTTGATTTATCGGGTTAAAGCCGGGGCTGTGAAACACGCGCCGGTCAACTATGGCGGTTTCTGGATGGGCGCTATTATAGCTCCAGGCACTAAGCGGGATTTTGTATAGCACCAATCGGTCGTTAAGCCATGCGGTGGAAGCGCTATACTTAATCGTATTGGTGGATGACACCAAATTACTGTCCATGAAGACGGTAACGGGCGCTCGGTGGCAAGATGCCGCGGGAGCGCCTTTTTCGTATTAGGCCTGTGCCTTCAAGTTACCAATGGCTTCGTCACCGGTGCAACAGGGTTTATCGGTCGCTTGCTCGCCGGCGGTTTCGAATTTCACTATCCCCGTTTGCAGAGCGCACTCGCGGTACGTTATCGTCTATCCATGTCCAATAACAAGCAATCGGTAGAAACCATGCTGGCGGCGATCGACCGGCATTTCCAGGCCACGGCTTCGTCGACCGGCTTGAGCGGTATGTCGTCGGTGGTTCGCGGGGCGATTGCCGCGACGCCGCGTGATCTTTTCGTTCCCTCCGGAGAGCGGGCCGGCGCCTTCAGCGATAACGCTCTGCCGATTGGCCACTACCAGACCATTTCCCAACCTTTTATCGTTGCCCTCATGACAGAGTTGTTGCAGCCTTGCCCGGGGGATCGCGTGCTGGAAATCGGCACTGGCTCCGGTTACCAAGCCGCTGTCCTGGCGCATCTGGTAGACCATGTGTACAGCGTTGAAATCGTCGAGCCACTGGCGAAAACCGCGTTGCAACGGTTGCGGGCCATGCAGCTGGACAACATCACGGTGGTGGCGAGCAATGGCGCGAACGGCTTTCCCGACTTCGCGCCTTACGACAAGATAATCATTACCGCCGCCGCTGGAGAAATACCGGAAGCCATCGACGCGCAACTCTCTACTGATGGCCTCATCGTTGCCCCGCTCGGTGAGTCCGGCTACGGTCAGCAGTTGGCCGTGCTTCGCAAATCGGCGACCGGCGCGCTGCAACGGCGGGATGTATTGCCGGTCAGCTTCGTGCCTTTCACCGGCCGTTAGCCTGGCCGGTACTGGGTAACATTACGTATAAAATTCCGGAAAGCGCTTATTGATGGCAGCGCGACTGGAGTCCATAGTTAGTACCGTGTAGAAAATAAATTAATGGTGCTCCGGGATTTATCATGAACAATGTTAAAAAGTCTATCAGTTACAACCAGTCTGGCTCCAGGGAGCGCTGCGTCGAGATGCTCGCTACGGCGGTGGCTCGCCTTATCGATCGCTGTTCTTGTATGAGTCCGGAACTGCGGCTCAGGTTTATGGCTCGCTTGCTCGACAATTTTGCCGAGCCCACCCAGCTTGAGAACGACGGGATGCCGGGTCACTTTTCTCTGGTGGCGGTGATGAATTCGGCCAACGATGATCCGGATGCGGCAGTGAACGAGGCGGCCACATTGTTGACGCGGTCTCTGCGTCGGGAGCAGGGTCTCAGCCGGGAAAGCTTGTTCCGATTTTACGACGCTTTGTTTGAGCTGCTTATTCCCCAGGAGATGAAGCACCGCGCAGCGTAATCCCAACCACTAAAAAAGGGGACGCAACCCTTTATAGCTTTTGAGCTATAAAGGGTTGCGTCCCCTTTTTTTGTCCCTTTTTTTATTAGTGTAAGCGGGAGCCCTGCAGGGCGCTGTTGTCCGCGAGGGAGCCTGCGCGGAAATAATCTTGGCAGGCGCCGAAGACGGCCTTGGCCGACTCGCGATGGGATACCAGGCGTTTGTTTTTCCGGTAACAGGCATCGACGCTGCGCGGCCCTAGCAGGCCACGGCTCGAAGGCCCGGGAAATCGGCTGCGGCAGCTGCTTACAATGGCCTGTGTTTGCACTGCCCCGGTGTCGGCCTCGATCAGGCCCAGTACGCACTCGGCGTAGCTGTTGGTGGCTCCCGGCAGGGGAATCGTCACTTTGATCGCCTGGGCATGGCCCCCACACAGCGCCAGAAGTACCAGCAGCGTGCGTGGGTGCGACCATCGGGCCACTGGTGATCGTTTTTTAATTGGCAAACTATTCATCTATCCAAGCTTAGACCGCCCGGGCCAAGGCTGCAAAGCCCACAGCCCCGCTTGGTCACATTTGCGGCATGCAGATCACATTTTTCCGTAGTCCCGGGCGCGCTGTGGCGGTAAGCCTGGCTTTTCGCCGGTGCGCAGGAATCAGTTCTCGCCCTGCCGGTCGATCTTGTCACAGATAAAGTGCAGGAACTTGATGTCCTCATCCCCGGCTGCCGCGAGTCGCTCCATCGCCCAGCGCCAGGGTTTCTCCTCATCGGTAATGCCGGCCCTGAGCAGCAATGCACCCAGTTTGGGTTTGAGGGCCCGAAATTGGCCGCTGTCTGCGCTGCCGGCATTTCGGGCCAATGCCAGCTTGCTCAGGCTGTAGCTATATACCATCACGGCCTGGGCCAGGTTGAGGGAGGGTTGGGGTGCTGCCAGCGGTATCTGGGTGACCAGATCGCACAGGGCAATGGTGTCTGTGCTCAGGCCGCATTCCTCACGACCGAATAGCAGGGCGGCACTGGAGAGCGTCTGCTGTTTTTGCTGTAGCATATCGCGCAATTGCTCCGGACTGTGGTGATAGCGCCGCTGGTACCGCTGCTTGGCGCTGGTGCCGATAACCAGGTCGATGTCCTCGAGCGCCAGCTCCAGGGTGGGGAAATTGCGTGCCGAAGACAGCACCTCGCTGGAGCCATGGGCCAGTGCGCGGGCCTGGGGCGAGAGCTGTAGTGGCTCCCCAACCAGTCGCAGGTCGCCAAATCCCATGGTATGAATTGCCCTGGCGGCGGCGCCGACATTTTCCGGGCGCTTGGGCTCTACCAGGACAAAGGCGATGTGCATCATATTCGTAACTCCCCGAGTGCCAGCAGGCTGTTGAATTTCTCTGATTTCAACAACCTTCAAGTGGTCTCTGCCGATAAACTCAGTGACCGCTGTGGCCGTCCGGGCCGTGGGGATGACCGTGAGCCAGTTCTTCCTCGGTGGCATCGCGCACCGCACTGACTTCGATATCGAACTCCAGTGCCTGGCCCGCCAGGGGGTGGTTGCCGTCGATCACGGCCTGGAACTTGCCCACCTTTAACACGGTGACCTGTTGCTGCCCCTGTTCGGTGTCAATGGTGGCGATACTGCCGGGACGCAACTTGCGGTCAGCGGATTTGAGGTGTTTTACGGCGATACGCTGAATTTTCGCTTCCTGCCTCGGTCCGTAGGCATCGAGGGCGTCGAGGCATACGTTCAGCTTGGCTCCGATGTTTTTTCCATCGAGGGATTTTTCCAGCGCCGGAAGGATATTCCTGGCGCCGTGGAGGAAGATGGCGGGCTCGCCGTCATGGGAGGCTTCGAGGACAGTGCCCTCGGTGTTTTTCAAGGTGTAGTGGAAGCATACCACTTTGTTTTTCTCGACCTTCAAGCCGCGACCCCCCTATGTTGAGGCGTGCATGGTAGACCTCGACGGTGGAAAAGAGAAGCCTCCCGACGGTGGTATCAGCGGTTGGGTTAAAAGTAGGACAGGGGGAATCCCAGATTCAAACCCACGGCTCTCAGCTCGTTGCCGCTGGCGGTGTTACCCCTGATTAAGGAAAAGCCGACCCGGCTGATCGGGATGAATCCCCATACGGTGATGGTTTCGCGAAAGCCAAAGGTAAAGCCGACCTGGAACAGATCATCCAGCACGGTGGTTTCACCGGAGATGCCGGAGATTTTCATATCGTCAATAAAGTGTTGCCAGAGCAGGAAAACACTGGTGCTCAGGGGTTGTTTGGCCAGGGTCCATGGCAATTGATAATTCCAATCCAGACCGTTTTCTATCAGCACAAACCCCTGCTGGCTGTCGCTGGACTCGACGTGCTGGCCGGCGCCGACGATGCGGTTTCCGAGTCCCAGGCGGTGCTCGCCGATATCCCACCAGGCATAGCTGCGCAGCCCGATACTGTACAGCCAGGCAGTGGTGTCTTGCTGGAAATCCTGTGCGGCGCCGGCCTGTATCGAGGGCGAGATCTGCCAGTTGTCCTTCGCCCTGTAATCCCAGGCAAGACCGGGCATGAATGAAGCTGTCATCAGCCGGTCGGGAATTTCCAGGTTGCCGTCCTCATTGAGGATATCCCGGGTTCCGACGGAGATCGGCACGAGCAGGTCGAGGCTGTTTTTTTCGTCAAACTCGGCGACCGTCCACATTAAAGGTACGCGCAGTACAAACACCCGCTCGGTGGAGGTACTGTAAAATCCGGTGCCCAGTACCGCGCTATAGACGTAGTTAAAATCGGCTTCCTGGGTGTCCTGGTCGGTGGTTTGCGCCTTTGCGGGGACTGTGGAGAGAAGTAATACCAGAGACGACAGCAGCAGGCTGGACAGGTATTTTATTGAGGCGAATTTGCGCACTTCGGCGCGATCGGTATTCAGCAAAATAGGCCTCGCGCAATATGCGCCTAAACGAAGTTGATGGAAGTACTATTGGCTTTAGTATACTCGCAAAAGGACTGCGGTCGTATACATGGGGGTAGCCAGGCGGTATACAGGCCGCTCGATCAAATAGCAGAAGTCGTGGATTACGGAACCGATGATGAAACTTGGACTGATGCTGGGTTATGATTTGGTATGGACCGCCGGAGCCTATGGCTCGGATGCGGTTTGGCGCAAGGAGGCCGGCACCCTCATTATAGGGGCGATGCAGGCCGAGGTGCTGCCGATTATCGCGGATATTTTTCTCTAGGGCTTGATCGAGGCAGGGTGCTATGGATATTGCCGGTAAAGTCATCGTCGTCACCGGGGGTGGGCGCGGTATCGGCAGGGCGCTGTGCCGGGCGTTCAGCCGTGCGGGTGCGAAGGGCGTCGCGGTCGCGGACCTGGATTTGGACAGCGCACAGCAAGTTGCTGAAGATATCGACGGGCTTGCGGTTGCCTGCGATGTCAGCAGCGAGTCACAAATACAGGAGCTGGTGGCGACAGTAGAGCGGCAGCTGGGTCCGGTGGATATATTTTGTTCCAACGCCGGCGTCGCCCTGGGCGACGACGCCACCTCGCCCATTGCCAGCAGCAGCAATGAAGCCTGGCAAACCAACTGGGACATCCATGTCATGTCACACGTCTACGCGGCCCGCGCGGTGGTGCCGGGCATGGTGCGGCGAGGCCACGGCTATCTGGTCAATACCGCTTCCGCGGCTGGTCTGCTACAGCAAGTGGGTGACTCCGCCTATTCGACGACCAAACACGCTGCCGTCGGCTTTGCCGAGGCCATGGCCATCGCCCACGGTGACGAGGGTGTCAGGGTTTCAGTGGTCTGCCCGCAATACGTTGCCACGCGCATGATCGGCGTAGACGAGGCCGAGCCCGGCGAATTGGGCGAAGGGGTCATTACGGCGGAGGCCGCGGCGGATATCGTGCTGGAGGGTATCAGGGAAGAGCGTTTCCTGATCCTGACCCACCCCCAGGTGGAAACCTACTGGGGTCGCAAGTTTTCTAACTACGATCGCTGGCTGGGGGGGATGCGAAAATTTCGGCGTGCATTGATGGGAGACAGCAAGATATTGAAGCTGGACGAGTTACACAGGCCTTAAAGGGGACGCAACCGAATGGCGCTGACTCAAGCCCAAATCCGATTAGGCAAGGCATTTACTACTGCAGTTGGGCAAGGAACCGCGGCTCCCAGCCCAGGACACGCCGTGAATACATCCATGTAGGCTCGGGCGCCGGGTCCAACCGGCGCACGGTCCTGCTCTGGAAGCCCCGGTCCCTCCGTCAATATCGCTAAAG
>JAUXCW010000376.1 GCA_030618705.1 Gammaproteobacteria bacterium
ATGCCGGCGGCAAGGCTGTCACCCATACCCAGACCTTCTGCACGGCCTGCCACTTGCACCAGGCTCACTCCTGTACCGGCCAGCTCCAATTGTAACGCACTGTCGGCTCGATCCAGCACCACGGTGCAGGATCCGTTGACTCGCAGGCAGGCCGCCAGGCTGGCGGAAATGAGTGTCTCCCCCGAGGCCAAGCGGGCCAGGCGCTTGTCGCTACCGTAGCGGCGGCTCGCGCCCGCCGCCAGCAACAGGGCCCCGACACGCATGCCGGCCCTAGCCCTGGCGCCGCATTCGGGTCAATTCGGCGAGGATCGACACCGCGATCTCGGGCGGGGTCTTGCTGCCGATACTGATGCCCACCGGGGCATGCAAGCGCGCTATCTGTTGTTCACTCAAACCCAGTTTGGGCAAGCGCTCTCGCCGTTTGGCACTGGTGCGCACCGAACCCAGGGCGCCGACGTAACATGCCGGTGAGGTCAGGGCCTCCATCAGGGCCATATCATCGATACGGGGATCGTGGGTGAGGGTAATGACGATGGCATACTTGTCCAGTACTCTCTCGCGCACCACGTCGTCGGGCATTCCCTGCACCAGCTCTACCCCTTCGAGGCTCCAGTCGGCGATCATCTCCGGGCGCGGATCGCAGACCACCACCCGATAATCGAGCATCAACGCCATCCCGGCCAGGCAGTGAGCCAGCTGGCCGGCGCCCACCAGCAGCAGCAGGTAACGCGGCCCGAAGCTCTGCTGCAGGGATAGCTCATCGTAGACCAGGGGCTGGTAGTGATCGGTATCATCGACCGTGATCTCGCCGCTGGCGAGATCCACCCGGCGCCGACAGCAACGCCGCTGCCCCAGGCAGGCATTGATATGTGCGAACACATCCTGTTGATCGGCACCTATACGCTCCACCAACACGTAGAGTCGTCCGCCGCAGGGTAAACCCAGGCGCTCGTTTTCTTCCGCCGCGACACCGTATTCGACGCATTCGGGCCGCGCTTGCGCCAGTTCACCGGCCTGCAAGCGCTGCAGCAAATCTTCTTCGACACAGCCCCCGGACAGGGAGCCGACGACATGGCCGCTATCGGTACACGCCAGCAATGAACCCACCGGCCGGGGTGAGGACCCCACCGTGCTGACGATGGTGCACAGGTAACAGCGCTCTCCCGCTTCCATCCAGGCCTGCAACTGCCTTAGAACCTGCTGGTCAATGCTGTCCATGGCTCGTACACACTCTTCACAATCGGGCCGGCATCATACGCAAAAACCCGGGGTGGTGACAATTGAGCCTTGATGAAACGCCGGCGGTCGAATACATTCGAGCCTACAGATTCCCCAGGGCTCAGACCCAGGAACCGAAGTGCACAATACGGTACTGACAGCAGATGAATTATTAGCGCGGCTTCAACGCCCGGAGAGGGCGGAAAGCTTTTCCGCGCTGTTCGGCCAGCCCTGTGCCCTGGTCAATTTACAGGGGTCTACTCCCTCGCAGCTGGAGCGGCTCGCGCCCCTGGGCCAACTACCCTGCCCGGTTATCGCCCTGGGCACATTACCCGCGGGCGCAGAGGGGCTGGTCGATACCGTGGTGGCGGACGAGGCCGGGGCGCGCCCACTGATTGGCAATATCACCCGCAGCCCGATGACCGCCATGACCCTGGTCCAGCTGCTGCGCCACAATGAGGGCGCCTCGATCAACGATGGCCTGCTGGCGGAGTCCCTGGCCTACGCGACGCTCCAGGGCGGCCCGGAGTTCCAGCGCTTCCTCGCAGCGAAGCCGGCACCGGTAACCGGCGCGACACCCGCCGCACCGGCCGTCCTATACCAGCGCCAGGGCAAGTGCCTGGATATCTGTCTCAACCGGCCCGATAAGCGCAATGCCTTCTCCACCGCCATGCGGGACGGCCTGGTCGAGGCACTGTATTTACTGGCGGAGGATGACTCCATAGACCACGCCCGCATTCGCGGTGCAGGTGAATGCTTTTGTGTGGGCGGAGACCTGGACGAATTTGGCCTGGTTCCGGATACCGCCACCGGCCACGCCATTCGCTCGACGCGCAACGCCGGGCGCCTGATCAGCCAACTGGCGGATCGCGTGGAGTGCCATGTGCAGCGCGCCTGTATCGGCGCCGGCATCGAGTTACCCGCCTTCTGCCAGCGTATCGTCGCCAGCCGGGACGCCTATTTCCAGTTGCCGGAGATCAAGCTCGGCCTGGTACCGGGCGCCGGCGGCACGGTCAGCGTGCTGCGCCGCATCGGGCGACACCGAACCGCCTGGATGGCGCTGTCCGGCAAGCGCATCAATGCCGCAAAAGCGCTGGACTGGGGCCTGATCGATGCTATTGAATAAGTACGCCAGGGCTCTACTACTATTTGCCGGGGTAGATAAGTAAACTATCCCCAATCCTGTTGGATCGCATAAATATAGAGGCAAGACATGGGCAAAAAAATAGCGGGCGTGGGCCTGGTACTGGTTCTGCTGATCGTCGGGGTCGTCTACTACCTGGCCACCAACCTCAACCCACTAGTCAAGTCGGCGATAGAGAAATACGGCTCGGAAATAACCGGGGTCCCGGTCAAGGTCGCCGACGTCAGTCTCTCCCTCAAATCCGGTGAAGGCACAATAAAAGGGCTCACCATCGGCAACCCTCCTGGCTTCAAGGGCAAACCTGCCTTTGAGCTGGGAGAGGTTACCGTGGGCATCGATATCGCCTCCCTGGGCAAGCAGCCCATCGTCATCGACAAGATCCTGATTGAAAGCCCCAAAGTCAACTTGGTGGCTAATGCCGGCGGAGAAACCAATATCGATATCATCGCGAAGAACGCGAAAAGCTATGGTGGAGGCGGCAAGGCATCGGAATCCGCACCGGCAGAGC
>JAUXCW010000209.1 GCA_030618705.1 Gammaproteobacteria bacterium
CACAAATTGTCTGATCGAATTGTTAAATAACTCCAATATCGCTCGGATATCAGTCGCCTCGAAAACCTTCTCCTCAAGACGAGGCGCGTATTCTAATCACTTGCGGCCACTTGTCAACGAATAAATCACTTGCGGCGACGCTAATGTAGGAGACTTGCCGCGGGGAAATGTGAACATTTGCTCCACAGCCTACTGCACGCCTGATTACTATATGGGGGCATCCGCGGCAAGTTCAAATAAATGGTGGCTTTTTTTGCCCAGCTTGACCAGGAAATAGCGTCCATAGAGGGCTCGCTCGCGGTGGAAGCATGCGGGCAAGCGCATATTGTCCTCCGGCACCAGCACCGCTCCATTGATCGTCACGGCCGAGCGCCCCAGGGCATCCTTCACCTGCTTGCCGGAGGTCACCATGCCGCTCTCGGCCAACAGTCCGGTCAGGGGCTTGCCCTCCAACTCCGCCGGGCGAATCACCGTACAGGGGAGACCATCGAGCCGGATCTGGTCTAGATCGCTCGCCGACAGCCCCGCGATGTCGCCACTGAACAGGGCGTCAGTAATCCTTTGAGCCGCCTGCAAGCCCTCCTCGCCATGAACCAGGCGGCAGACCTCCTGCGCCAGAACCGCCTGCGCCTCGGGTCGACCCTGCCGCTCCTTGTCCCGGGCTTCGAGCTGGTCGATCCACTCCGGCGACAGGAAGGTAAAGTATTTCAAAAAACGGTAGGCATCGCCATCGGCGGCATTCAACCAGAATTGGTAAAAAGCATAGGGAGACGTACGCCCGGGATCGAGCCAGACGGTTCCGGATTCGGTTTTTCCAAACTTACTGCCGTCGGCCTTGGTTACCAGGGGCAGGGTCACACCATAGACCTGGTTGCCGTTCAGGCGCCGGGTCAGCTCGGTGCCCCCGGTGATATTACCCCACTGGTCGGACCCGCCAACCTGCAAGGTACAATCGAACCGCTTGTTCAACTCGGCAAAATCGTAGGACTGGAGAATCATATAGCTGAATTCGGTATAGGATATCCCCTCCCCGTCGCGCTCGAGCCGCTGCCTGACCGACTCCTTTTTAATCATCTGGTTGACCGGGAAGTGCTTGCCGATATCTCGCAAATAGCTCAACACATCCAACCCGCCGACCCAGTCCAGGTTATTGACCACCACTGCGGAGTTATCCCCGCAATCGAAGTCAATAAAGCGACTGACCTGCGCTTGAATTTTCTCGACCCAGGTCGCCACCACATCCGGGGTATTGAGCTTTCGCTCCTCGGCCTTGAAACTCGGATCCCCGATCAGGCCCGTGGCACCACCCACCAGGGCGATGGGCTTATGTCCGGCGAGCTGAAAACGCTTTAGCGTCAGCAGCGGCACCAGGCTGCCGATATGGAGGCTGTCCGCCGTGGGGTCGAAACCACAGTACAGTGTGCGACTACCACTATTGAGATGCGCGGCCAGTTCATCTTCCGCCGTCAATTGGGCCAGCAATTCGCGCCGCGAGAGCTCTTCAAGTAGTGGGTTGTCTGTTATCGCCATTCCAGCGCACCTCCATTTATGGACTGGGCACTTCTATGGAAAGGGGCGCGAACATACACCAAAATGGAGGAATTTCAAGGACATTTGTACGAAAAGCAAAAGTCAAAAATCCGCTGGTTTCTCAATTTAGTGTTATACTTTAACTGATGCCCATAAACTCAGGGAGGGCGCTACTTTTTATGGCTCGTCGGCACGCAACACGGACAATGAATAAAAAGCATCTCGCACGCAACTTCCCGAAACGCCATGTTGCCATGGCGGGTGTCTTGAGCGTGGTGGTAGGTATTATCGCCATTGCCGCCACCGACCAGGACGCCCAGGCCAGGCGCCGCGCCGAGCCCATCGAACTGTCACTGCCCAGCGAGCTGCCAAATGCCCACACAGCCACGCAAACCGGGCTGGCCGAAACAACCAAGATAGCCCCCCGACTGACCACCGAATCATCGCCGAAACCCGCTGCAGCAAAGCCCGCGAAGGCCAAACCCGCAGAGCCCGAGCCGGAGTGGAAAACCCTGGTGGTACGCAACGGCGACAGCCTTTCCCGCTTGTTCCAACGCGTTGGGCTGAATGACCGCGATGTCTACCTGGTGTTAAAAAACTGCGAGCAGGCCGCCGACCTGAAAAAACTCCACCCCGGTGAGGAGATCGGATTCCAACTGGACAACGGTGAACTACAGGCCATTCGCTACCGGAAATCCGCCCTGGAGGCTGTCTTTATCGAGCGAACGGACGACGGCTACAGCAGCCGCAAGGTGCAGCGAGTACCGGAGGTCCGCGAGCGCTACAGCCATGCCAGCATTAAAGACAACCTGTTTCTCGCCGGTGAGCGGGCGCAGTTACCCCACAATATCATCATGGAGCTGGCCAATATCTTTAGCGGTGTTATCGACTTTGTCTATGACCCACGGGCCGGGGATTCCTTTAGCGTACTCTATGAAGAGCTCTACCTCGACGGCAAGAAGATTGACGACGGCAGGATCCTCGCGGCGAGCTTTACCAACCGGGGCACCACCTACCCGGCCTACCACTATAAGAATACCGGGGGTAATGGCGGCTATTTCAACCAGGATGGCGTGAGCATGCGCAAGGCCTTCCTGCGCGCACCGGTGGATTTCACCCGCATCAGCTCTAACTTCAATCCCCGGCGGCTTCACCCCATATACAAAACCAGGCGCCCCCACCGGGGTATCGACTACGCCGCCGCGAGGGGCACTCCGGTGTTTGCTACCGGCGAGGGTCGCGTCGTGCGAGCGGGCTACTCCAGGGCCAACGGTAATTTCCTGGTGATCAAGCACGGCGAGGCCTTTGTCACCAAATACCTGCACCTGCATAAAAAGCAGGTCAAAAAGGGCCAGCGCGTCAAACAGGGCCAGATAATCGGCCAGGTCGGCTCCACCGGTAGCGCGACGGGTCCCCACCTGCACTACGAATTCCTGCTCAACGGCGTGCACCGCAATCCTCGCACAATCCATAAAAAATTGCCCAAGGCCGAATCTGTGGCCCAGGCGGAAATGGAGCGGTTCAGGACCGCGCTGCAACCACTGCAGGAACAATTTGCACGCTATACCGGTGGCACCAGCGGCTCAATAGCCATGGCCTCCGCCAAAATCAAGAACCCCGCAAGCCACTGAGCACCGTGCGCCCTGACCCTCGCCCCGAACTCTACATAGGGCTGATGTCGGGCACCAGTATCGACAGCGTGGATGCCGCCCTGGTCGATTGCTCCGCCGGAAAATTCCAACTGCTGTCCGTACACAGCGAGGCCTTCAGCGCTCCCTTGCAGCGGGGGATCATCGAACTGTGCAGCGCCGGCCCCAATGAAATCGAGCGCATGGGGCTCGTCGACCGACAGCTGGGTATTCTCTTTGTATCCGCCGTAGAGCGACTACTCGCCGCTGCCGGGGTCCAGCGCGAGGCCGTCACCGCCATCGGCAGCCACGGCCAGACCATTCGCCACCGCCCCCCGGACTCCACCCGTACGGCAATCGATTCCTTCAGCTGCCAGATCGGCGATCCCAATACCATTGCGGAAAACACCGGAATAACCACGGTGGCGGATTTCCGTCGTCGCGACATTGCGGCGGGGGGCCAGGGCGCCCCGCTGGTACCGCTGTTCCACCGCGCCAGCTTCGCCGAGGCCGGGGTCAAACGCGCCATCGTCAATATCGGCGGCATGGCCAATGTCAGCACACTCGACGGCAGCGAATCCATGACCGGGTATGACACGGGCCCGGGCAACATACTGCTGGACGGCTGGATTGGGCTGCACCGGCAGCTCAAATGCGATATCGACGGTGCCTGGGCCGCGCAGGGTAGACCGATAGCCGCGGTATTGGAGCGCCTGCTGGCCCATCCGTTTTTCGCCCTGCCACCCCCTAAAAGCACGGGGCGCGAGGACTTCAACCTGCACTGGCTACAAGAATTGCTGGCGCAATTGCCGCAACAGGCGCCCGCCGACGTCCAGGCCAGCCTGCTGGAATTGACGGCGCGCAGCATTTCAGCGGCCGTCATCGATGCCGATGAGGTATATATCTGCGGCGGAGGGGCCCATAACAAACACCTTGTACAACGTTTGCAAGCACTGCTCCATCCGCGCCGGGTCGACAGCACCGGGGCCCTGGGTATCGGCCCGGATTGGGTCGAGGCCAGCGCCTTTGCCTGGCTGGCGCAACAGTGCCTGCAGGGCCGGCCGGGCAACGACGCCGGAGTGACAGGGGCCGCGGGCCCACGGGTTCTCGGCGCCATTTACCACGCCTGAAATCCCCTTGCGGCAATATCGAGACGAAGCTGCCATGCCCTTGACTCCCGGCTGGAATTCCCCTAGCTTGGCCTAACCACCTGACCACTCTATCGAAAATCAAACCGCCCGGAACCTATGAAAATCGAGACCATCAAGAGCCGTCGCCTCTACCTGCAAGTGGCGGACCAACTATTGCAGTTGATTGCCTCGGGAGCGCTTCAACCCGGTGACCGGCTGCCTTCGGAGCGGGACCTCGCCAACCGCTTTGGCGTCAGTCGCCCGACCCTGCGGGAGGCGATGATTGCCCTCGAACTGGCCGGCTCTGTCGAGATCCGCTCCGGCTCCGGGGTCTACGTGACCAGGGGCAAGCTTTCCCAGCTACCACAGCTAAGGGACAGCGGCGCCGGCCCCTTTGAGATACTGGAGGCGCGACTCTGCGTCGAAGGGGAAACCGCGGCACTGGCAGCGCAGAGAATAGACGCCGCTCAACTCGCCGGGCTTGAAACCAGCTTGCACGAGATGGCTCTGGAAAACCAGCAGGAACAGGGCTGTGAATCCGCCGATCAACGCTTCCATGAGATCATCGCCGAGGCCAGCGGCAACAGTGCACTGGCGGCAACCGTGTCGTGGCTGTGGCAACTGCGAATGCAATCAGAGATAAGCACGCTATTTCACCGCCGCGTGCGCAAGGAAGGGATCAGGCCGATCCTGGCAGACCACGAGGCAATCGTGGAGGCGATACGCCAACAGGATGCCGGAATGGCCCGTCACGCCATGCAAAACCACCTGCAAAGAGTCATCGACTCATTGATCGAGCGATAACACCCCGGCTAAAAATAGACGTATTCTTCATCCCGGCGCAGGCGCTCGATCTCCGCCGGCCCATAGGGAACGGTATGGACGAAGGGTTGTAGTTGCCCGGCGTCGATACGCTGCGAACCCATCCAGGTTTCGCACACTCGAATATCCACCACATCGAGCGCCGACAATCGCGCCGCGAGATCCACCAGGTCTTTATTCTGGCTATAGCGTTCACGCAAAAACACCTTGCCCTCGGCCCCGTGTAACACAAACACTACCGGCTCCGCCGGGTCCAGCGGCCGCGTGCTGTTCAGCTCATCGGCCCGGCGCAAAATGCCTTCGAGCTCAGCCGCGCTATGTACTTGTATCCTGGCCAGGTAGCGGGTGTCGGTCCGGTCGTCCGCTCGCATCAGGTCGGCACGGGCCAGGCTAGCGGATAACACCAGGAGCATGGAGGCCCATAGCAGTACGGGACGAACGGGGAGGAAGCGGGACATCAGCCAGGCTCCTTCAGATAGAAAAGGATGAGCCGCAACCACAGGTTGCACTGGCATTGGGGTTGGAAACGACAAAGCGCGAGCCTTCTAGCCCCTCGACATAATCGACTTCCGCGCCCACCAGGTACTGGTAGCTGAGCGGATCGATCAACAGGGCGACGCCGCCATTCTCGACCACGGTATCGTCATCGGCCTGCAACTCGTCGAAGGTAAATCCGTACTGGAAACCCGAGCAACCGCCGCCGGTAACAAACACACGCAGCTTGAGCGTCGGATTGCCCTCTTCCTCGACCAGCATTTTTACCTTCGCCGCGGCCGCATCGGAAAAGCTGAGCGGAACAGGGCTGTACATCTCTGCCGACGACATGGTTTAAAACCTCAAATGGAACAGATTGAGTACCTTCACAGGGGGGACTCCGCCAGGGACATTATTGATTAACCCGAGTATTTTAGTCAACTAATAACCCGACGGTACCGAATGGCGGAGTCTTAAGCCCAAATCCGATCAGGCAAGGCATTTACTACTGCAGTTGGGCAAGTAACCGCGGCTCCCAGCCCAGGACACGCCGTGAATACATCCATGTAGGCTCGGGCGCCGGGTCCAACCGGCGCACGGTCCTGCTCTGGAAGCCCCGGTCCCTCCGTCAATATCGCTAAAG
>JAUXCW010000025.1 GCA_030618705.1 Gammaproteobacteria bacterium
GTGGGCTGGGAGACCATAAACAAGACGATTGAGGTCAATTTGCGCGATCGCAGCAAAATGAAGTACAAGCTTCTGGTCGGCCGCGACTGGATGGAGCGGGAAGTCGTGGTCGACGTGGAGCGCGAAGAGCACTAATCAGGGTTGGGGCATATCACAATTCGATGACGGCACCAGGCCCGCGATGCGGTCATCGATCCAGTCAAACATCACCGAAGCGGCGCTCTGGGATGCCTCATAGGGTACCCGGTGGCCGGTATCGAACCAGTTCAGTTGTATCCGTTGTCCCCGATTGCAGGTTTCCTCCGCCCAGGGGGGAATCAGGCTTGGCGGAATTTGCGTATCATACCGCCCGTGGAGCATTAGCAGGGGAGAGGCCCCGACCCGGAGCCCGGGCGTGGTATCCGCATCGACATCGTACTGGTTAGTGGTAGTCGGTAGCGGTGCGTTGGCGACGAAGACGTCGTCGCCTGACAGCGAAGCGTAGGTCGAGGTCAACTGGTCGACGCAAATCGAATCGAGGGCGTCGGCGGCCTGGATGCCGTAGGGCGTCAACCAGCGGGAGAGTGGTGACTCGGCGCTACCATAGGCCGCCCTTTGTGCGACCGCCGCCATCACCAGGTAGCCTTTGTAGTCCGAGGTCTTCAGCGCCTCGACAACAGAGCCGGAGGTGCCGGACACGGCTGATCCGCTGCTGATGGTACCGAGGATGGTTAACTCCGGCGCATAGACCGGGGCGAGTTCGTTGGCAAATAACACCGCCTGGCCGCCCTGCGAGTGACCAAATAATACGACGTCGGTCGCGCCGCCGGCTATATTGCGGGCGGCACGGGCGGAATCGAGGACGCCGTGGGCCTCGCTGGGACCGATCAGGTAGTGGTGGGTGCCCGGCGTACCGAGCCCCTGGTAATCGGTCGCGACAACCACATAACCACGGGCGAGAAAATCTTCCAGCAGGGCGATGCTCAGGTCGGGGGTCGACCAGCGGGTGGGAGCGCAACTATCCGCCAATCCCGTGGTGCCGTGGGCGAATGCCATGATCGGGTAGCCGCCGGCTGGTTTACTGGTGTTGGGGATTGCCAACCAGCCCGAAACCGCGATAGCCGTGCCGTGAAGATCCTCGGAGCGATAGAGTACCTTCCAGATTCGGCCGTTGCTTGCGGACTCTATTTCCTCTGCCCAATACACCTTGCCGTTACTTCCATCCAGGGATGACGGCGGCTGATAGAAGGCGTCGCCGGAGGGTGCCCCGGCGCTGAGGATATTCGTATCCGGGTCTGGAGCGGTCGGGCCTGCGCCGTCGATACGATTGAAAAGGCGCCAGCGCTGATTGGGATTGCCGTAGTCCTGCCATTGGATGATATTGTCGATGGCGACGTAGAGGTCGACGACCTTGTTGTTGCCGGTCTGGGTATAGAGTGTGTATTCGCCACCGCGATCCACCAGGGTAAAACGCTGGCTGACGCCGCCGTTACAGCTCAGTTGCTGGATATTGGCGCCGTTGGCGGATGACGCGCCGGTCACGTCAAGGCACTTGCCGCTGTTGTCGAAGACGAGCCGGTAGTCGTTGCTGCCGCCGGCTATCGGAATAAAGTTCAGGGTCTGCGCGGTTTGCCCCGTGGAACAAGCGACCTGGTATACATTGCCGCCATCCGCTGTGCCGCTGACTTCCACGCACTGGCCGCTGGCCACGTTTTGCAACTGCGCGGAAAACTCGCCGATCGGCTGCTCGCCGTTTGGCGTCGGGTCCGAGTTGTCGCCCACGCCGTCGCCATCGGAGTCGAGGGATTCCGTGGGATCGGCGGGGAACAGGTCGGCATTGTTACCCGTACCGTCGCGGTCTGAATCCAATTGTTCCAGAGGGTCGAAGGGGAAGGCGTCGGTGCGATCCGGGCGACCGTCGTAGTCACTGTCCACTTCCGGGGCCGGGTCGGCGGCAATCGACAGCAGAATTTCCAGGTCCAGCGCCAGTGAACTATGAAACCCATCGGTGGCGTGAGCATGGTCCCAGAAAAAATAGCCGTCGCAATTCGCCACCGGCTTGCTTCCCTCCATGCTATAGCTGACATTGTCCCTGCACTCGCTGGTGGTGTCGGTGAAGCCGTGGCTCCCGGGATCGGCCATAATGGATTCGACCGTGTCGTAGACCGGGACGGGCATAAAACGCAATGTTCCCTGGCCCGTCAATTCTTCGAGTAAGAGCTCCAGTTTGGCGTTGTACTCCAGGGTTCTCAGGCGAAGCGCCGCAGCGTCGGTGCCGGCGTTGGGCCATCGCCCCACATCCAGCAAGTCAGGCACCATAATATAGCGGGCGCCGGCGCTCTCCAGGCGCGAGAAGATCTCCCGCATATTCAGGATCGCCTGATCCAGGTCGATAGGGCTGGAATCATCCTTGTAAAAGACATCGTTGAAGCCACCCCAGACGATATAGAGTGCGTCGGGGTCCGCCACCAGCGGGTTGCCGAACAGGGTGCGTAGCTGGCTGGGACTGCCGGAACGGCCGCTGAGAATATCCCCTGTGGTCCACCCGGATATCGACGCATTGGCGAGCGGCAGGGAAAGAGCACCGGCCAGTCTTGTCGCGTAGACATCGGCATTGGTCTGGTTGCGGACGCCGTAACTGTCTCCCATGACGTAGATTGCGCTGAAATCGGCAGGGAACAAGCCGCCGCCGGGGGCGGGCAATCCCTGCCCGTTCAAGGCCACGGCTATTCGTGTCTCATCCGCGTCATTGCTATCCACCAGCAACTCGCCGCTGGTGGCGCCCGTTTCGGTGGGGTTGAAAGCCACAGTAATGGCCTGGTTGCTGCCTGTCGGGAGGATGACGGGGAGGGAGGGCGAGACCACGGTAAAACTGCTGTTCGTGGTGTGGAGCGCCGTAAGCTCGAGATCGGCGGTGCCGGTATTGCTGACGATGACAGTAAGGAGCTGTTCGATGCCGATATCGATATCGCCGAAATCGAGACTCAGCGGACTGACGTCAATATCGACGGTCGGCGTACCACCGCCACCGCATCCGGAAAGCGCGGTGCCCTGTCCGCTCAAGGCCACGGCCACCCTGGCTCGGTTGGCGTCGTCGCTGTCTATGAATAGTTCGGCGTTCCATACGGCAACGGCGGTCGGGCTGAAAGCCACAGTGATCGCCTGGCTGGCGCCGGGGGAGAGGGTGAAGGGTGCCGGAGGCGAGACCACGCTATACGTGCCGTGGGTGGTGGTTAACGCCGTGACCTCGAGATCCGCGTCGCCGCTGTTGTTGACGGTGGTTTGCAGTTGTCCGTTACTGCCGAAGACGATAGTGCCGAAATCCAGGCTCGAAGGACTGACCTCGATAGTTGGTGCGGCGGCGTAGGACTGTGCCGGCAAGCCGATAACCAGGGCCAGCAACAGCGCGACACGGGTTAAACTGATGATTTTCATGGCGTTATATTTTTTATCAGGCCTTATGTGACTTATCGCTTGATACTAACAAGGCGGCCAGATCGAGTATACGCTGTGAAAAGTAAATATGTCGCCGATTTCTGCGCGCAAGGCAGTGTGCGCAGGGGCGATTGGCAGGAAGAATATATAGAAAGACCCGGGCAATTCCCATTACCCGGGTGTTGTCGTGTGCTATTACCAGGCGCCTTTTTCTCGCACGATCTGGTAGCGCCGGCCCAGATACCAGATCGGGGCACTGATAATGTGCACCAGCCGGGTAAACGGGAATACCAGCACGATGGTCAGGCCAAAAAACACATGCATTTTGTACAGGAGATGTACGCCGCTCATCGCGTCTGCCGCCTGTCCCGGCTGGAACGTGACAATGCTCTGGGCCCAGGTTGCCAGCAAGACCATGACCGAGCCGTCCATATGATCGGCGGAGACGACGATGGTGAGCAGACCCAGTATCAACTGGATATACAGCAGGATAAGCACCGCGAGATCGCCGCGACTGCCGGTGGCCTTGACCCGCACATCGGTTAACCTGCGGCGGAGCAGCATCGTCAGGCCGACGAAGCAGATGACGCCGAAGAAGCCGCCGGACACCATGGCCAGCATTTGCTTGTTGGGAGTCGAGATAAAGTGGTGGTATATCGCCTCCGGCGTCAGCAGGCCGACGATATGCCCAAACAGGATGAACAGGATGCCGACATGGAACAGGTTGCTGGCCACTACCAGGTCTTTCGAGCGCATCAGCTGACTGGAACCGGCTTTCCAGGTGTATTGCTCCCGGTCAAATCGTATCCAGCAGGCAAGGACGCAGACGGTAATCGCCAGGTAGGGATAGAGGCCGAAGAGTAGTTGGTTAAGGTTCATTGTGTGTGACCCCCTATCTGATCATTGTCGGTTGACACTGGATCTACCCAATGTATTGGCTGTTGTCGATTTGGATCCGTGACCGGCGCCGCCGTATCGCAACTTTCCGGCGGGTTGAATGTCACGGCGGCTTCCTCCCACTCGCGATCCAGTGCTTCGGGCGTATCATCACGCTCCTCACCGGCAATCGCGCCGCGTTCCTCTTCCAATAGTGCGCTTTGGCCGCAAATCATCAACAGGGCCTTGAACAGCTGGCTGTAGTTGCTCTGGCGCTCATCGAGTCGCGCTCCCAGTCGCGCCAGGATAGGACTCATATCTGCCAGCCACTCGCGGGCGTCCATATCGGGCAGGCAGGAAAGATACTCGAGGAATAGCGGGATAAAGTCCGGCAGTTCCTTTTGATCAATAGCAAACCCCCGGGAGTCGTATACCTGCATCAAATCCACCATGGCCTGGCCCCGGTCTCTCGATTCACCGTGTACGTGTTCGAACAAGTGCAGGGAGAGGGCGCGGCCCTGGTCGAACAAGCCGGAATAGGCCTCCTCGGCATCCAGCAGCTCCTGTCGGTAAATGTTTTCCAGTAGTTCCAGCAGCTGCGATCGCATATCCGGTGAGATCTCGCGGGCATTGCTGATTGCCATGGCGATCTCACCCTGGTGCCGCTCGGCTTCCGCGCTGGGATAATCGAGCAAACGCGCAATCACTTTAAGTATTTGCATGCCTAGTCCTCCCACACCTGGACCGAGGAGATCAGGTCCTTGCGATTGGTCTTTTTACCGCCGAACATATTGACCTTGCTGTTGCCGTCGCTACAGCCGTTGCCGAAGCTGAAGCCGCAACCACCGCGCTCCGCGTAGGCATCGGGAACAGACATCTCCCGGTGTCCCGAGGGAATAACAAAGCGATCCTCGTAGTTGGCAATCGCCAGGTAACGGTACATCTCATCGGCTTGCAATTTGCTCAGGCCGACATCTTCCAGTACCTCCAGGTCGGGCTTGCCTTCGACATGCTCGGCTCGCTTGTAGGCGCGCATGGCCAGCATGCGTTTTAGCGCCAGCCGCACCGGTTCCTCGTCACCCGCTGTCAGCATATTGGCCAGGTATTTCAGCGGGATCCGCAGCGAGTCGACATCGGGAATCACTCCGCTGGTGCCGATATGGCCCGCGTCCGCGGCCGACTGAATCGGCGACAGGGGAGGCACGTACCATACCATGGGCAGGGTTCTGTATTCCGGGTGCAGGGGCAGCGCCAGTTGCCAATCGACGGCCAGTTTGTAAACCGGTGACCGGCGTGCGGCGTCCATTACGGAGTCCGCAATGCCGTCCAGCTTTGCCTGGGCGATGACGGCGGGATCGTTGGGGTCGAGGAAAATGGATAACTGCTCTTTATAGAGGTCTTTTTCCGACTGGCTGGATGCAACCTCCTTGATGCGGTCGGCATCGTAGAGCACCACCCCGAGATAGCGAATACGACCGACGCAGGTTTCCGAACAGACCGTGGGTTCGCCGGACTCGATGCGCGGGTAGCAGAAGATACACTTCTCCGATTTACCCGACTTCCAGTTGAAATAGATTTTCTTGTAGGGGCAGCCGGAAACACACATGCGCCAGCCACGACATTTGTCCTGGTCGATCAGGACAATGCCGTCCTCCTCGCGCTTGTAGATGGCGCCACTGGGGCAGGAGGCGGCGCAGGTCGGGTTGAGGCAGTGCTCGCATAGCCGCGGCAAGTACATCATGAAGGTGTTTTCGTACTCGCCGTACATCTCCTTCTGCACGGCCTCGAAGTTGTAGTCCTTGCTGCGTTTGGAAAACTCGCCGCCGAGAATCTCTTCCCAGTTGGCGCTGCCCTCGATTTTCTCCATGCGCTCGCCGGTAATCAGCGAGCGGGGCCGGGCCGTGGGCTGGTGATCCGATAGTGGCGCTGTATGCAGGTGCTGGTAGTCGAAGTCGAAGGGCTCGTAGTAGTCGTCGATCTGCGGCATATTCGGGTTGCCGAATATTTTTGACAGCACCTTGAGCTTGCCGCCGATGCGGGGCCGGATCTCGCCGTTTGCGTTGCGCTCCCAGCCGCCTTTCCACTTTTTCTGGTTCTCCCAGTCTTTCGGGTAGCCGACACCGGGCTTGGACTCGACATTGTTGAACCAGGCGTACTCCATCCCCTCGCGGGAGGTCCAGACGTTTTTACAGGTGATCGAGCAGGTGTGACAGCCGATACACTTGTCGAGGTTGAGCACCATGCCTATCTGTGAACGTATTTTCATTGTGCTATCTCCTCACACGGTCTCAGGTAGTGGTTGCGGCCGGCCATCGCCGTCCGGGCCGTCGAGCCATTCGACTTCGGCCATTTTTCTCACCACCACCATTTCGTCGCGGTTACAGCCGACGGTGCCGTAGTAGTTGAATCCCCAGGACTGCTGGGCGTAGCCACCGATCATATGGGTGGGTTTCATCACCGTCCGCGTCACCGAGTTGTGGTGGCCGCCACGGGTGCCGGAAACCACCGACCCGGGGGTGTTGATGATGCGTTCCTGGGCATGGTACATCATTACCATGCCGGGTTTGACCCGTTGGCTGACTACCGCACGGCAGGCGATGGCGCCGTTGATGTTGAACACATCGACCCAGTCGTTGTCCTCGATGCCCGCGTCCCTGGCGTCGTCTTCACTGAGCCATATGATGGGCCCGCCCCGGGACAGGGTCAGCATGATCAGGTTATCGGAATAGGTACTGTGGATACCCCATTTCTGGTGGGGGGTAATCCAGTTGAGCACGATCTCCTTGTGACCGTTGGGCTTTTTGTCCTTGATCAGCTCGACGGTGCGGGTCTTGATCGGCGGCCGGTAGGCGATCATCTGTTCGCCGAAAGCCTGCATCCACTTGTGATCCTGGTAGAACTGCTGCCGACCCGTGATGGTGCGCCAGGGGATACGCTCGTGCACATTGGTATAGCCGGCGTTATAACTCACGTGCTCATCTTCCAGCCCCGACCAGGTGGGGGAGGAAATGATCTTGCGCGGTTGCGCCTGGATATCGCGGAAGCGTATTTTCTCGTCGTGCTTGGGTTCGGCCAGGTGGGTGTGGTCGCGACCGGTAAATTTACCCAGTGCCTCCCATGCCTTGACCGCGACGTTGCCGTTGGTTTCGGGCGCCAGGGTCAGTACCACTTCGGCGGCATCGATGGCGCTTTCGATGCGAGGCAGGCCCTCGCTGATGCCTTCCTCGGTCACGGTATGGTTGAGTTGACCCAGCAACTCGAGTTCATCATCGGTATTCCAGCCGATACCCTTGCCGCCGTTGCCCAGTTTCCCGAGCAGGGGGCCTAGCGAAGTAAACTTGCGATAGGTGGCGGGGAAGTCCCGCTCGACCACCATAAAGTTGGGCGCGGTTTTGCCGGGGATGAGTTCACACTCGCCGTGCTTCCAGTCCTTGACATCGAAGGGCTGCGCCAGTTCTCCCGGGGAGTCGTGCAGGGTGGGTACGGTGACCAGATCCTGCTCCACGCCAAGATTACCCTCGGCGACTTCAGAAAACTTCTTCGCGATGCCCTTGTAGATTTCCCAATCCGAGCGGGCTTCCCAGGCGGGATCGGTGGCCTGGGACAGGGGATGGATAAACGGGTGCATATCCGAGGTATTGAGGTCGTCCTTCTCGTACCAGCACGCCGTCGGTAACACGATATCCGAATACAGGCAGGTCGAGGACATGCGGAAGTCCAGCGTGGTCACCAGATCCACTTTACCCTGGGCTCCCTGTTCGACCCAGTCGGCTTCTTTGGGAAGAATACCGTTCTGTTGGCCGTTGTCGTCATTCATGACGCCGTTTTTGGTGCCCAGTAAATACTTGAGCATATACTCGTGGCCCTTGCCCGAGGAGCCCAATAGATTGGAGCGCCAGATAAACATGTTACGGGGAAAGTTAGCCGGGTCGTCCGGGGATTCGCAGGCAAAGCGCAGGTCGCCGGATTTGAGTTGCTCGACCACGTAATCCTTTGGATCTTTGCCCGCCGCTTTGGCGTCCCTGGTGATTTGCAGGGGATTGCGGTTGAGCTGCGGCGCGCTGGGCAACCAGCCCATGCGCTCGGCCTTGATGTTGTAGTCGAGCATATGCTCAGGATACTGCGACTTGTCCGCAATCGGCGACAGCACATCGTGGATGCTCACTTTCTCGTGGCGCCACTGGGAACTGTGGTTGTAGAAGAAGGAGGTCGAATTCATTTGCCGCGGTGGGCGGCTCCAGTCCAGGCCGAAGGCCAGCGGTAGCCAACCGGTCTGGGGGCGCAGTTTTTCCTGCCCCACGTAGTGGGCCCAGCCGCCACCGGACTGGCCGACGCAGCCGCACATGATCAGCATATTGATCAAGCCGCGGTAGTTCATGTCCATGTGGTACCAGTGGTTCATGGCGGCGCCGACGATGATCATGGACTTGCCGTGGGTTTTATCGGCGGTATCGGCAAACTCACGGGCGACCTGGATCACACGGGCGGGATCGACCCCGGTAATCTTTTGCTGCCAGGCCGGGGTATTCGGCACCGAAGCGTCGTCATAACCGGAAGCCACATTGCCACCACCCAGCCCGCGGTCGATGGCGTAGTTGGCCATGGTCAAGTCGTAGACCGTGGCGATTTTGGCCTCGCTGCCGTCGGCCAGGGTAATGTTGCGGCTGGGCACGTTGCGGAACTGAATCGCTTCACCCTCGCTGTGCTGCCAGTGATCGCTTTTTTCGTGGCCGAAGTAGGGGAAGGCTACCGATGAGGTATTGGCCTCACCGTCGATCAGCGATAACTGCAGCACAACGTCGTTACCGGCACCGCCCTCACGGGCCTCGATATTCCACTTGCCCTGTTCTCCCCAGCGGTAGCCGATGCTGCCATGGGGTGACACCAGCTCGCCCTGCCGTTCGTCGTAGGCGATGGTTTTCCACTCGGGATTGTTGTCCTGTTGTAAATTGCTGTCGAGGTCGCTGGCACGCAGGAAGCGGGTCGCGCGCATGCCGTCCTCGTAGGGCTCCAGCATTACCAGCATCGGCATATCGGAATTCTCCCGCACGTACTCGGTAAAGTAGGCGCTGGGCTTGTCCAGGTGGAATTCCTTGAGGATGACATGGCCGAAAGCCATGGCGATGGCCGCATCCGTACCCTGTGTGGGGTTGAGCCAGATATCGGTGAGTTTTGACACCTCGGCATAATCGGGGGTGATGGACACCGTCTTGGCGCCCTTGTAGCGTACCTCGGTGAGGAAGTGGGCGTCCGGGGTGCGAGTCTGGGGAACGTTGGAGCCCCAGCAGATGATGTAGTTGGAGTTATACCAGTCGGCGGACTCCGGCACATCGGTTTGCTCGCCCCAGGTCATGGGGGAGGCGGGGGGCAGGTCGCAATACCAGTCGTAAAAACTCAAGCAGACGCCACCGATCAGCGACAGGTAGCGTGAACCCGCGGCGTAGGACACCATGGACATGGCCGGGATGGGCGAAAAGCCGACGATGCGGTCGGGGCCATACTGCTTCGCCGTGTAGACGTTGGCCGCGGCAATCAGTTCATTCACTTCGTCCCAGGATGAGCGTATAAAGCCGCCCATGCCGCGGGTCGACTTGTAACTTTGAGTTTTCTTCGGATCCTCGACAATGGCGGCCCAGGCGTCCACCGGGTTCTGGTGCAGCCGGCGCTGTTCCCGCCACAGTTTGAGCAGGGGTTTGCGTACCTTGGGGTATTTCAGGCGGTTTGCGCTATAGAGATACCAGGAGTAACTGGCCCCCCGGGGACAGCCCCGGGGCTCGTGGTTGGGAAGGTCCGGGCGCGTACGGGGGTAGTCCGTTTGCTGGGTCTCCCAGGTCACCAGTCCGTTCTTGACGTAGATTTTCCAGCTGCAGGAGCCGGTGCAATTGACGCCGTGGGTGGATCGCACGATCTTGTCATGCTGCCACCGCTGGCGATAACCATCCTCCCACTGGCGGGATTCATTGCTGGTTTCGCCGTGGCCGTCGGCAAATTCTCCGGTTTTCTTTTTGAAGAACTGCAGTCTGTCGAGGAAATGACTCATTGCTCTACTCTCTCTATTCTCAATTAGCGCGTTGGATTAGCTGTGCTCAGGGGTTGTGGAACTCGGCACCCTTGCGCAGGTAGAACCACCAGTTGATAAATATACACAGTGTGTAGAAAGCGGCAAAGCCATACAGTGCATATTCCGGAGTGGTCGCCTTGATTTGCTCACCAAATACCTTGGGAATATAGAAGGCGCCGTAGGCCGCGATCGCGGAAGTCCATCCGAGTACCGGTCCGGCCTGTTCCTTGTCGAACACCATGGCGATAGTGCGGAAGGTCGAACCGTTACCGATACCGGTGGCGGCAAACAGGATCAGGAACAGCACAAAGAAGGGCACGAAATACTCTTCGGGGGTGGCTGAGCCGTAGGCCGCCTTGAGGTAGTAGGCGACTCCCAGCGCGCTCAAGACCATGACGACAGAAACCAGTTGGGTCACCAGGGCACCGCCGACCTTGTCGGCAATCCAGCCGCCGACCGGTCGAATCAGGGCGCCGATAAAGGGGCCCGTCCAGGCATACATCAAGGCGCTGGGTCCGTTGGGGTTATTCAGGTCATGGCTCATGGCGCCGTCGACCATGACATGCTGGTAACCGAATACCACCTTGATGCACAGGGCGAAGGCGGCGGAAAAACCGATGAATGAACCGAAGGTCATGGTGTAGATGACGCTCATCACCCAGGTGTGCTTGTTGCCGAAAATCTGGTACTGGTGGCTGAGGTTGGTGCCGACCTGGCCGGGGATCATTTTCAACAGATAGACGGTTGAAACCACAACGATAATCAGTACGATTTCCTTGGGCACACCAAAGCCGGAACCACTGGCGCTTTCGGGCAGCATCAGCCACAGGCCGAAGATAGCGGTGGCGAAGCCAATCAACAACATTCCGGTAATGGTGGCGAAGGATGTGATGGGCGAGCCGATATCCGGTGAGACATGGGGGCTGCGGAGATTGTTCATGCCGAACCAGCCGGCAAAGGCCAGCGGCACCAGAAACAGCAGCCAGATAAAGCCGGCATTCTGGATCCAGGTATCCGAGCCCGCCGGGATTTTACCGATCAGGGTGCCGGAGGTGCTCTGCAGGGTCAGGGGATCACCGCCCATTGCACCGAAGATGCCGGCGGTCATCGCCAGCGGCACCAAAATCTGCATGGTGGTGACACCGAAATTACCCAGGCCCGCATTGAGTCCCAGGGCCAGGCCCTGTTGCTTCTTGGGGTAGAAAAAGCTGATATTGGACATGGATGAGGCGAAGTTGCCACCGCCGAGGCCGGACAGCAGGGCCAGCACCTGGAATACCCAGAACGGGGTGTCCGGGTTTTTAAGTGCCAGACCTGTACCGAGTGCCGGGATCATCAGCAACGCCGTGGTGAAGAAGATGGTATTGCGACCGCCGCACAGACGAATAAAAAAGCTGCTAGGTATGCGCAGGGTGGCTCCCGTCAGGCCGGCGATGGCCGCCAGGGTGAACAACTCGGACTTCTCGAAGGGAAAGCCCAGGTTGAGCATTTGTACCGTGATAATGCCCCAGTACAACCAGACGGCGAAGCCGCATAGGAGACTGGGAATGGAAATCCACAGGTTGCGCCGGGCGATATTCTTGCCGGTGCTCTCCCAGAATTCCTCGTTCTCCACTTCCCATTTTTGAATATCAGACATAGTGTGTCCTCCAGGTAAATATTGGCGCCAGGGAGTTTCCCCGGCGCCCTTGTATGCTTTAGGCCTTGTCGCCCGCCAGTTCCAGACCTTCCGCCCTGCGCAGATTTCGGATAGCGACGTTCATTGAGATCATGCAGGCTGCCACCACACCGAACAGGAGCATAAAGCAGGAACTGCGGATATCGGTCAGGTCCGAGGCGATACCGAAGAAGATTGGCAGCGAGAAGCCGCCGAGGCCGCCGATCACCCCGACCATGCCGCCGACGGAACCCATATTGTCCGGATAGTAGTCGTGGATGATGCGGTAGATGCTCGCCTTGCCGATGCCCTGGGCGATACCGATGATGAAGATCAGCCCGGTAAACAGCCAGACGTTGACGCCGAGATTAAAGGTCTTGTCACCTCCCATGCCGTGGATGATATAGGTGGTTTGCGGGTAGGAGACGAAGAACAGGGCGATCAGGCATACCCAGAAAACAATCCAGTTGACGTTGCGGGCGCCGAACTTGTCGGACATCCAGCCACCGAAGGCGCGAATCAAGCCCGAGGGCAGGGTGAAACAGATGGTGATCAGGGATGCGGTTTTCAGATCCATGTTGTACTCGGCCACGTAGTACTTGGGCAACCACAGCGCCAGCGCGACAAAACCGCCGAAGACGAAGTAGTAATAGAGGCCGAAGCGCCATACCCGTAGTTCCTTGAGCGGCGCCAGTTGATCCGCCAGGGTAATATGGGTGCCGGTGCGAGCGCGCTCCTGTTGAACGGGGTCGGCGAAGGTAAAGAACCAGAAGATTACCGCCATGATAACCATGGCTACCGAGTAGACCTGTGGCACCATACGCCAGCCATAGGCGACCACGATCAACGGTGCCACCAGGTTGGTGATGGCTGCACCGGCGTTGCCGGCGCCGAAGATACCCATTGCCGTACCCTGGCGCTCTTTCTCAAACCAGGCGGAGGTATAGGCGATGCCGATGGCAAAAGACCCCCCGGCCAGGCCGACGAACAGGCCGATGACCAGGTACTGCCAGTACTGATCCGCAAATGCCAGCCCGTAAGTCGGTATTGCGACCAGCAGCATCTGGATAAAAAATACGATGCGGCCGCCGAAGCGATCGGTCATGATACCCAGCGGCAGGCGGGTAACCGAGCCGGTGAGGATTGGCGTTGCGACGAGGATACCGAACTGGGTATCGCTGAGGTTGAGTTCCTGTTTGATCTTGATGCCGATGATGGAAAACATGGTCCACACGGCGAAGTTGCAGGCAAATGCCAGCGTGTTCATGGTCAGCACTGACCATTGTTTTTGCTGATGAGTTGGCATAGAACAGACCCCTTGCTATTGCTGGTTGGGGCCAATATTCCACGACCGGGGCCGGGCCATCTTGACCTCGATCAAACTCGGCAGTGAGTTACCGCTAAATAGTGGTGCTACTACTACCATGGTGGTAGTTTTCGCCGGCGCTTTTTTGCAAACTATGGCTAATACAGGATCGAGGTTAAGGCACCCAGGTGGATCAAGCCGTCAAACAATCGCTGATCACACGCTCCGGCATCGCGCTGGGAGTGCTGGTTTTTGTCAGTGTGCTCAATATGGTGATTACTTTTCTCGGCGCCGAACATGCCGAGAACGATGCCGTGCGGATCAACCTTGCTGGCTCATTGAGAATGCAGTCCTATCGTATCGCCGAGGCACTTCTCCTGGAGCACGGCGACATCGCTTACGGTGATGCCTCAGTTCACGACCAGGTGGTCGAGTTCGAACGTCGCTTCTACCGGCCGGTACTGGCAGCTCGCATACATGGCTCCAATAACGATGATATGGCGGCCCTGTTCGAGCGTGTGGAGCAGCGCTGGTTGCCGGTCAAGGCGGCGGCAGAAAGCCCCGACCCCGATCTGGCGGGGCTGTTGGGAGACATCGACGCCCTTGTGGATGTCATCGAGCGACTGGTGAAAATGCTGGAAACCGAGACCGAGAGCACCCTCAGGCTACTACGTACACTACAGGGCGTTTCCATGTTGATCACAATCGTCATCGTGGTGGTTATTCTGTGGGATCTGAACAGCACTGTCGTGACACCGCTGCGGCAACTGGTGGTAATGGCAAATAAACTTCGCGGGCGTGATTTCAGCATGCGCCTGCACCTGGGCAGGGACGATGAGTTGGCCTTGTTGTCCGATACCTTCAATACCATGGCCGCCAGTTTACAGGCCGTGTACAGCGAACTGGAAGACAAGGTGCAGGAAAAAACCCGTCACCTGGAGCAGGCAAGGGATGAATTGGGTTTGCTCTACGAGACCTCCCGTTCACTGGGGGGAGTGGGAAAAATTCGTGATCGCCTCGATCGCGTGTTGGGTGCTGTGCAACGCCATTTCGACGTGATGCAGGTTCGCCTGGAGAGCGGTGGCGGCACCGGGTTGGCCCTTGCCGTGCCACGCGCCATAGCCGGGCCCGGTAGCGGGGCGGCTGTTGAACACCGATTTTCCATCGAGCGCCTGGAGGAGCAATGGGGTGAATTGGTGGTGACAAGCTCCCGTGATTTACCGGAGGGGCAGGCGCGCACCTTGCAGCTGGTGGCCGCCAATATCGCGGCGGCGTTCAGCGCGGAGTCCCGCCATGAGCAGCAGCATCGCCTGGTGCTGATGGAGGAGCGAACCGCGATCGCCAGGGAACTGCACGATTCACTGGCCCAGACCCTGTCCTATCTCAAGATCCAGGTCAGTCGACTGCAAATGCTCCAGGCCAGGGGCGTCGAGCAGGGGGAAATCGATACCACCCTGGGCCAGATCAAGGGCGCGATAAGCTCCGCCTACGTGCAGCTGCGCGAGCTTCTCAGTACCTTTCGCCTGCAGTTGTCCAGCCAGGGTTTGCACAAGGCCCTGGAGGCAACCGTAGAGGAATTTTCCACCCGTGCCGCCCTCGATATCGATCTGGACTACCAGTTGGGAGCCTTTCCCCTGTCCCCCAACGAAGAAATACATATCCTGCAGATCGTCAGGGAGGCGCTGTCCAACGTCGTACGGCATTCCCGCGCAGCGCAGGCCGTGATCAGCGCGGTGATCGTCGCCGGGCAGGCGGTCGAGGTACGGATTGTCGATGACGGTATCGGATTTGGCAAAACAGAGTCTGGAGACAATCACTTCGGCAAGGTCATTATGCAGGAGAGGGCTCGTTCACTCGACGGCGAGGTATACTTCGCAAATGTTGAAGCGGGTGGGGCGCAAGTCACCTTGCGCTTCGTGCCGGCCGTTTTTGCCCAGGCGACCGAGGCCGGCGACTAGCGTGGCAAATGGCGACGGACCATCACGGATACAGGGATAAATATGGTTTCAATACTACTGGTCGATGACCACCCGATGCTGCGCCAGGGCGTTGCGCAGCTGATTGAGATGGAGGACGGGCTCACCGTGGTGGGTGAGGCAGGCAGCGGCGAGCAGGCTCTGCTGCGGGCGGAAGAGCTGAACCCGGATATGATTCTGTTGGATCTCAATATGCGCGACATGGACGGCATAGCGACGCTGGTGGCATTGCGCGAGCGTGGGGTGAGCGCCTGCATTATGATTTTTACCGTCTCCGATGAGCATGACGATGTGGTTGCGGCGCTGCGAGCCGGGGCCGACGGATATCTGCTAAAGGATACCGAGCCGGAGGAGCTGTTACGAAGCATTGTGCTGGCCAGCAAGGGACAGCCCGTGTACAGCCCCCAATTGGCCAGTGTGCTGGCATCGGGTGTCCGCGACACGAGGCCGGATTGCGGGGAGATGCTGGCGCGGCTGACCGGCCGGGAAAAACAGATCCTGCGCCATATCTCCACGGGCGAGACCAATAAGACCATCGCCCGTGAACTCAATATCACCGAGGCCACGGTCAAGGTGCATGTAAAGAACACGCTGAGAAAACTGGCCCTGCGGTCCCGGGTCGAGGCCGCTGTATGGGTTGTGGAAAACCGCCTGTTCGAGTGAACGGCAGCTGTTTCAATCGGTGAAAAACACCTCGTCCGGCTTCCAGGGCGTCAACACAGGGTTTACCATTGCCAGACTCTGTCAACGGAACGTTAAACTATGTCGGCTCCCAGGTCACAACTTCATGATCTACCCGTCCAGCTCGACCTCGACGGTCCGAACAATTTTCGTGAGTTGGGCGGGTATCCCCTGGCGAGCGGCGGTTGCTTTAAGCGCAATCGACTTTACCGCTCCGATCACCTGGCCAATCTAAGCGACGCCGACCAGCGTGTGTTCGCAGACCTGGGCATTAAAACCGTCATCGATTTTCGCGGGGAGACTGAACGGGAAGATAACCCGGACAGGATAGATGACCCGGCCATCGGGCAATTCTGGTTGCCGCTCAGGGCAGAGGGAGCCGATGTGCGCAAGCTGCGCCGGGGGCTTGAAAACGGCACTATCACCGCTGTCGATGCACAGAATTACCTGATACAGGCGAACCGGGAATTCGTCCGTCGCTTTGCCCCGGTATACGCACAGTTTTTCGAGATACTGCTGGAGCCGGCCCATTATCCCATCGTATTTCACTGCACCGCCGGCAAGGACCGGGCCGGCTTTGCGGCGGCCCTGGCATTACTGGTGGCAGGCGCATCCCGCGAAGCGGTGTTCCATGACTACCTGGCGACGAATCACTGCACCGCGCACTATGTGAACGGTATCGTCGAGGGGGTTGGCGATATGCCGGCGGTGAAGGCCTCTGGAGAGGCCGTGAGGGCGATGATGCAAGTCCGGGAGGAATACCTGCAGACGGCCTTTGACACGATTGACGAGGACTACAGCTCGCTGGACGCTTTTTTCGAAGGTGCCCTGAAACTCGATGAAACAAAAAGAGCGCGCATTCGCTCCCTTCTTTGCGCGTGAGCAAGGCGGTTGAAGGCGTTTATGGCCCGAAAAATGCACGTTTATGGCCCGAAAAATGCAAGTAGCAACAGGGGTGAATTCTTGCTCGTACGGTAAAAATGTCGAAAATGGTCAAAATCGTTATGCACAATTCAGAGAATTCGCTTCAATGGGCCGCCAGAACCCCTATTTTTGCCAAAAAAGTAAACCCAAGACATTAATTAACCTCTTTAACCTATTGATATATAACATATAAAAGCAATTTGATCAAAAAATGACCAATTTGTTACAATCGTATGACTTGTGGGGCTTGGAGCCATCTTCACAACGCTTATCCACCGAGATATCCACAGAAATTGTGGATATCCTTATAACAATAAGCGCAATATCGAAGCCGCAACTGACGCAAAAACATCTAAAAGATTGCCACGTAAACGGTTGCCGTTGCAGCGTTGAAAGTTGCCGCCGGGTTAGTGATACTTTACCTGCTCGAGCAGGGGCGCCAGGGTGTGAAGAAGTGACCAGGCGGTTTCGATTGCGTACATCGGGTATGCACAATGCCGCCGAAGACCAGCGAACCAGACACAAAAAAGCAGACATAGAGAAGAGGCTTCGATGAAAGAACAATTGATGACCATGCTGAACATGCAGGATGCCATGAACAAAAAGGTTCACGCGGACTGGATCGACCGTCGATTCGAATGGTATCGCGCGTTGTGGCTGGAGTGCGGTGAATTGATCGACCACTACGGCTATAAGTGGTGGAAAAAACAGGTGGCGGATATGGAGCAGGTGCAACTGGAGGTGATCGATATCTGGCACTTTGGTATGAGCATGTTGTTTGACGGCCGGGAGATCGAGCAAATCGCCGCCGACCTGTGTCAACAACTGGAGCGGCGCACCGTGCCCGAAGCCGGTGTGCTGGAGGCGGCAGAGGCACTGGCCTGCCATACTCTTGCCGAACGGGAGTTCTCTCTCACCCTGTTCTGGAGCCTGATGCAGGCATCACAAATGGATTTTGACCAGCTCTATCGCGCCTATGTCGGCAAGAACGTACTCAATTTTTTCCGCCAGGATCACGGCTACCAGGACGGCAGCTACCTAAAAAACTGGGGTGGACGGGAAGACAATGAGCACCTGGTGGAAATTGTCGCGTCGCTTGACCAGGGTGCCGCCGATTACGCCGAACAGCTCTATCAGTCCCTGAGTACCCGCTACGAAAGCCTCACGCGCTTATCAGTACAGCAGCCCGAATAACTTGCGTTGGAACTCCGTGGCCAGGGGGTCGCCCTTGCCCAGGGTGGTGATGATTTCGACCATGGTCTTTTTCGCACTGCCCTCGTTGTACTCCTTGTCGCGCTGTAAAAGCAGGTAGAGCAACTCGAGGGCTTCCTTGTGATGGTTCTCCTGGCTGAACTGCACCGCTAACTTGAACATGGCGTCGAGGTCGTCCGGGTTTTCATTCAACATGGTTTGCAGCGTTTCAATCTCGGGTGAGAGTGCAGCCTCCCGCGCCAGGTCGAGTTGTGCGCTCAATTCCCGGTAGAGTTGATCCTGCTCCGCAAGGGGAATGGCCTGCAAAATGCTCTCGGCATTGTCCAGTCGTTTGAGCTCGATTAAAACCCGTGCCAGTTCCAGGCCGATATCGCCGCGCTCGCCGGAGTCGCTATAAGCTTGTCTCAGCAGGGGCAGGGCATCACTATAGTTGGCGGATTCAATATGCACCCGGGCCTGCTCCAGCAGGGCATCCCAGGGTTTCGGCAGGTATTTCTCCAGCATTTCGCGAATGACACTCTCGGGCTGCGCTCCGCTAAAACCGTCCACCGGCTGCCCTTCCCTGAGCACCATAACAGTGGGTAAGTTACGTACGCCGAGCTGGCTGGCCAGCATTTGTTGTTCGTCGGCATTGACCTTGGCCAGCAGAAAGGCGCCGGCAAACTCATGGGCCAGTTTTTCCAGCAGAGGCATCAATGTTTTGCAGGGGGCACACCATTCGGCCCAGAAATCGACTACCACCGGGCGCTTGAAAGATTCGTCAATGAGCAATTGTTGGGCGTTCTGTTCCGTAATCTCGACGATGTAGTCAGTCATTTACTGTGCACTCCAGCAGTGGTTTGATTTGTGGCGCCGCCGGCGCGCGACAATTTACTCGGCCAGCTCGCCCAGGGGCAAATGCGCCAGGGCGGCGTTCACCGCCGCCTCGGGGTAGGCGTAATTTTCCAGGTCGCCGGAAAGGTATTTATCGTAGGAAGCCATATCGAAGTGGCCATGCCCCGACAGATTGAACAGCAGGGTTTTTGCCTCGCCCGACTCCTTACAGCGCAGAGCCTCATCGATGACGGCACGGATGGCGTGGCAGGATTCCGGTGCCGGGATGATACCCTCGCAGCGAGAGAAAGTGATGCCCGCCTCGAAGGTGGCAATCTGGGGAACGGATATGGCCTCGATCAGCTTCTCGTGGTAGAGCTGGGAAACCAGCGCCGAAGCCCCGTGGTAACGAAGGCCTCCGGCATGGATACTGGGCGGCATGAAGTCGTGGCCGAGCGTATACATCAAGGTCAGGGGTGTCAGGCCCTCGGTGTCGCCGAAGTCGTAGGCGTAGTGTCCCCGTGTCAGGCTTGGGCAGGAAGCGGGCTCCACCGCCACCAGGCGCGGCGCTTTGTCGCCGCTGGCGGCGTCGGCGAGAAAGGGAAACGCCAGCCCGGCAAAGTTGGAACCCCCGCCGCAGGGCGCGAATATCATATCGGGGTACTCGCCGACCTGCTCCAGTTGCTTTTTGGCTTCCTGGCCGATGATGGTCTGGTGTAACAGCACGTGGTTGAGTACCGAGCCTAGAGAGTACTTGGTGTCGTCACGGCCGGCGGCCTCTTCTACCGCCTCGGATATGGCGATGCCGAGAGAGCCCGGATTGCCGGGGTCATCGGCCAGGATTTTCCTGCCGCACCGGGTCAGTTCGGTGGGGCTTGCCAGCACCTCGGCACCCCAGGTTTGCATCATGGAGCGGCGGAAAGGCTTTTGCTGGTAGCTGACATTGACCATGTACACCCGCACATCGAGACCAAACATTTGTCCAGCCAGGGCCAGTGACGAACCCCATTGCCCGGCGCCGGTTTCCGTGGTGAGGCGCTTGATACCGGCTTGTTTGTTGAAATAGGCCTGGGCGATCGCCGAATTGAGCTTATGGGAGCCCGAGGCGCTGACACTTTCGTTTTTGTAGAAGATTTTCGCCGGAGTGCCCAGCACTTGTTCCAGCCGGTGGGCGCGGTGCATGGGGGAGGGGCGCCATTGTTGGTAGATCTCGCGAACAGCCTCGGGGATTGCAATCCAGCGCTCGGCGGAAATTTCCTGTTCGATGATATTTTCAGGAAAAATGGCCAGCATCGCGGAGGGATCGAGGGGTTCACCGTCAGGGCCCCTGGGGGGCGCCGGCGGCTTGGGCAAATCGGCCACCACGTTGTACCAGTGAGTCGGAATCTCGGATTCACTGAGCAGGATTCTGGTTTGTTTCATGGCTCGGTTCCAGGATGCAGCAAGAGGCCGCTATATTGTAAGCAAAGCGGCGTTCGTTTGGTATGTTTGGGTCGGCCCGGTGCTGACTTACTTTTTGATCAGGCCGACAATAAACAACAGGATGACGGCACCCAGGGTGGCCGTGGCCAGATTGCCGATAAACCCGACAGAGGATATGCCCAGAAGACCCGTCACCGAACCGCCGATAACCGCACCTACCACGCCCACGATGATATTGCCGAGCAAGCCGAAGCCGCCACTTTTCATCAGCTTGCCGGCCAGCCAGCCGGCCAGTGCGCCGAGGATCAGGAATGCGATAATGCCTGTGCCCTCCATAATAATCTCCCTACGATTCTTGTCATGGGTATGTTTTTGATTGTACAAACCCCCGCACGGTGTCGCGCCGGGAGCCTGTACCGTGAGTATGTCTGTGGAGAGGCGCCGGTGCAAGCCGGTCGACGGAGCTTCCCGGTGTCGCAAGGAGTATTTTACACTGGATAAAAAACCAGTATCATATGGGTGTTGTCGGTAACAGCGGGAACTATATACTCGCCCACTATGAAAGAGCAAAAGCAAAGAAAACTGTCGACCCCCGCCCTCGCGCGGCACCTGGGCCTGCCCTCCCTGGAGTTGTTCACCCTGCTGAAAGACCTGGCCTGGATCAAGCGTGGGCCGGATGGCTGGTTGTTGACGGGCAGGGGTGAAATCGAGGGGGGCAGCTAC
>JAUXCW010000267.1 GCA_030618705.1 Gammaproteobacteria bacterium
AGTTCCACGCCAGGGAGGCGGAAATCATCGCCCAGGCGGGCGCCCCCGGTTCGGTCACCATTGCGACCAATATGGCGGGTCGTGGAACAGATATCGTACTCGGCGGTAATCTCGATGCCGAATTGGCTGCGATGGCCGACGCACCCGATGCCGAAAAGCAAGCACGAAAGCAGGACTGGGATAAGCGTCACCAGGTGGTATTGGAGGCTGGCGGCCTGCACGTACTGGGGACGGAACGCCATGAGTCCCGCCGCATCGATAACCAGTTGCGCGGTCGCTCGGGGCGCCAGGGCGACCCGGGAGCCAGCCGTTTCTATCTCTCCCTGGAAGATAACCTTATGCGCATCTTCGCCTCCGACCGGGTAAAGGGCTTTATGCAGGCCCTGGGTATGGAGAAGGGCGAGGCGATCGAGCATCGCATGGTGACCAATGCCATCGAGAAAGCCCAGCGCAAAGTAGAGGGGCGAAACTTCGATATTCGCAAACAGCTACTGGAATTTGACGACGTCGCCAATGACCAGCGCCAGATAATCTACCAGCAGCGCAGTTACCTGCTGGAGACGGACGATGTATCGGAAATGCTGGACGATATTCGCGTCGATGTGGTCAATGCCGTTATCGACGGCTTCATCCCTCCCGGCAGCCTCTACGAGCAGTGGAATGTGCCGGAACTCGAGCAACACCTACAGGCCGAATTCGGTATCGAAATGCCTGTTTCCGAGTGGCTGGAGCAGGATGAATCCCTGCACGAGGAACCCCTGAGGAAAAAGATCCTGGAGTCTGTGGAGCAGGGCTACCAGGAAAAGAGCCAGATGATCGGCGACGAGATTCACGGCTTCGAAAAGCAAATCATGTTGCAGATTCTCGATCAATTGTGGAAGGAACACCTGGCGACCATGGATCACCTGCGCCACGGCATCCACCTGCGAGCCTACGCACAGAAAAACCCCAAGCAGGAATACAAGCGTGAATCCTTTGCCCTGTTCGAGGATATGCTGGAGAGCTTCAAGCACCAGGTGGTGAGCTTCCTGTCCAAGGTGCAGATCCGCATCGAGGATGCCGAGCTGTTGGAGCAGCGTCGCAGGGAGGAGGCCGCTCGCCAGGAGCAGGTGGCGCAGATGCAGCACGAGCAAGTCTCCGCTCTGGCGCAGGAGGCGGCAGAGGCCGAGCCAGCGGCAGCCGGTGACCAGGTGCAGCCCTTTGTGCGCGAGGATCGCAAGGTCGGCCGCAACGAACCATGCCCCTGTGGCTCCGGTAAAAAATTCAAGCAATGCCATGGCAAACTATAGGCGTATCGATGGCTGTCGGTAGCGATGTATTTCCCGAATTGGCGCCGGTGGCCGGGGTTCGGCTGGCATGCACCAGCGCCGGTATCAAAATGCCGGGTCGAACGGACCTGGTGCTGGTCGAATTGAGCCAGCAGTCCAATGTCGCCGCGGTATTTACCCGCAACGCATTCTGTGCCGCCCCGGTGACGGTGGCGCGCCGCCACATGGCCGAGGTCCGGCCCCGCATGTTGTTGATCAACACCGGTAACGCCAATGCCGGCACCGGCGAGCGGGGCATAGCCGACGCTCTCCAATGCTGCGCCGCCCTGGCCGACAGCGCCAAACTGCAAATACAGCAGATCCTGCCGTTCTCCACCGGCGTCATCGGTGAGCCGCTACCCGTCGATGTGATTCGCGCCGCCATTCCCGCACTGCCGTCACACTTGTCCAGTGCCGGATGGGCAGAAGCGGCGTCGGCTATCCTGACCACGGATACCCGCCCGAAGGGGGCCAGCCGGCGCATTGTGCTTTCCTCTGGTGAGGTGACTATCACCGGCATTGCCAAGGGGGCGGGAATGATCAAGCCCAATATGGCGACCATGCTGTCCTACGTCGCCACGGACGCCGCTGTGGATCGGGACCAATTGCAGGGCTTGCTGGAGCGCGCCGTCACCCGTTCCTTCAACCGCATTACCGTGGACGGCGATACCTCGACCAACGATGCCGCGGTGCTTATCGCCAGTGGCGAGAGCGCGGTGTCGCCGGGCGAGAGTGATGCGGACTGGAGCATCTTTGCCGATGCCGTTTGCGAGGTGTTTATCGAGTTGGCGCAAGCCATCGTCAAGGACGGAGAGGGTGCAAGCAAATTTGTTGCCGTGGAGGTGACGGCCGGGGCGAGTACACAGGAGTGCCTGGCCGTGGCCTACGCTGTGGCGGAATCTCCCCTGGTCAAGACCGCGCTGTTTGCCAGTGACGCCAACTGGGGCCGTATTCTGGCCGCGGTGGGTCGTTCCGGCCTCGAGCGGCTCGATGTGAACCGGGTGCGTATCTGGATCAATCAGGTGTTGGTCGCCGAAAAGGGCGCCCGTGCCGCCGACTATAGTGAGGCCAGCGGAGCAGAGGCCATGGCTCGGGACCAGATCCACATCGTGATTGACCTCGGCCGGGGCAAGCATACAGAAACCGTCTGGACCACCGACCTGTCCCACGAGTATATCCGCATCAACGCGGAATACCGGACCTAGCGCTCCGTGGAGCGCATAGACGTCGCGGTAGGTGTCATTCTGGATAGCAGGCAGCAAAGTGTGCTGCTTGCAAAACGCGGGGCGGAGGTTCACCAGGGAGGGCTATGGGAGTTCCCCGGCGGCAAGCGCGAACCCGGTGAGATAATCCGGGGGGCGTTGCGCCGCGAGTTGCGAGAGGAACTGGCCATCGAGGTTACTGACTGCGAACCCCTGCTCAGGGTTGAGCACGACTATACGGATAAACACGTCGCCCTGGATGTCTGGCTGGTTCACCGCTTTGTCGGCGAGCCGCACCCGGTCGAAGGCCAGGAGCTGCGCTGGGTCGTTATCAGCGACCTGGATCGGCTGGAATTCCCCGCGGCCAACCGTGCCATCGTTACCGAATTGAAAAGCCGTTTTCCGTCCGTCCCCTTTTAGAGATCTTCCGACAGAATATCGTCGTAATCGCTATTGCCGCCAATGACCTGCTCCTCATCGGCCCAGGCGATAAAGTCCTTGTCCTTGCAGCGCTGGGAGCAGAAGGGTCGGTAGGGGTTGTCCTCGGTCCAGATCCCCTCTGTTCCGCAGGACGGGCATTTCACCCGCATCGGTTTAGCCATCGGCGTCATGTTCCCGGGCCAATTGCACAAATCGCTGGTGTAATTCGGCGACATGGCGATCGAGGTCTTGCAGGCTGCCGGTGTTTTCGATGACATCGGTCGCCGCATCGAGCCGCTGCCGGCGATCGGCCTGGCTGCTTATAATATTGCGGACTTGCTCTTCACTGTTCTGGTCGCGCTGCATGGTGCGCTCGAGTTGCACGGCTTCCGGGACATCCACCACCACGATGCGGTCACAGATGGCGGCCTGGCCTGCCTCGATCAGCAGCGGTGAAACAAACATGACATAGGGACTCCGGGCGGCTTCGAGTTGGCGGTAGATCTCGGCGCCGATCAGTGGATGCAGCAGTTTTTCCAGCCAGGCTTTTTGCTCAGGGTCGCTGAAGACCAGGCTTCTCAGCCCGGCCCGGTCCAGTTGGCCGTCTTCGAGTAATACGCTGTCACCGAAGTGCCGCTGGATTTGTCGCAGGGCCTGGGTGCCGGGCTCGACCACCACGCGGGACGCCAGGTCTGCATCGACGATTTCGATACCCTGTGCGGCGAAACGATCGGATACAGCGGTCTTGCCACTGCCGATGCCCCCGGTGAGTCCAACCACGAACATGTGCTGTTACCGCCCTTGTACTGTCATCGGTGAGCGACTTTGATAGGCGACCAGCTAGGGAAGGTCGCGCTACAAGCCGGCGATGTTCAAATAGGCCCGGACTATATCATCTCGCCATAGAAGTGCAATCCAGCCGGCGAGGGCAAGGTAGGGACCGAAGGGAATCGGCTGGTGTCGGCTGCGGCCGGCCAGTAGCATCTGCGCGACGGAGATAACAATGCCGCTCAGGGCCGACAGCAGGACAATCACCGGCAGTGCCTGCCAGCCCATCCAGGCGCCGAGGGCCGCGAGTAGCTTGAAATCGCCGTAGCCCATGCCCTCTTTGCCGGTGAGCAGTTTGAACCCCCAATAGATTGTCCACAGGAACAGGTAGCCGGCGATCGCCCCCCACACCGCGTCCGCGAGCGGCACGATAATGTTCAGGCTATTGGCCAGTAATCCCAGCCACAGCAGGGGCAGGACGATGCTGTCGGGCAGCAGCTGGTGGTCGATGTCGATAAAACTGAGGGCGACCAGCGCCCAGGTCATCAGCAGGATCAGCAGGGCGGCCGGGGTCAGGCCCAACTGCCAGATGACGACGGCGGATAACAGGCCGGTGAGCAACTCGATGGCCGGGTAGCGCCAGGCGATTCGGCTCTTACAGTCGCTGCACGCGCCGCCCAGAAAGAGGTAACTCAGTACCGGTATGTTTTCCCAGGGGCGTATCTTATGGCCACATTGGGGGCAGCGCGAGGCGGGGTGCGCCAGGTTGAAGGGTTCTTCCTCGGCGCTGGTTTCGGTAGCGGGTTTATCCGCTGCCGGCGGTACACCCTGTTCCACCAGAAACTCGGTGCACTCGAGTAGCCAGCCGCGGCGCATCATCTCCGGCAGGCGGTAGATCACCACATTGAGAAAACTGCCGATACACAGGCCTAAAATAAAAGCGACGCCGATCCAGAGGATTGGCGCCGCTTGCCAGCTTTGTTCGAGCATAACGCTGCCTGTTAGCCG
>JAUXCW010000156.1 GCA_030618705.1 Gammaproteobacteria bacterium
GAGTCCGCGCTGACACTGGCGATGATGCGCAATACCGTGGTCACGGTAATCCCCACGTAACTGGCGGTGAGCAGCGGATGGTTGGCCAGCGGGCGATTGCTGTGGCCGAGTGCGGCGCGGCTGGCAATCGCGAGGACCATGGTGGTGACGGCGCCGGAGGTCAGTGCGTGAATCCCGCTGCTCAGGGGCAGTATGTCGAGAGCGGCCAGGGATAACAATCCGAGGCCGATGGGGATCCAGAGAAAAGCCAGGTGTAACACCCACATCATGGGGTCGCCCAGGGTGCGGTAGAACTGCCACCGGCTCCAGCGGATCAACTGCGCCAGCGCTGCCACCGCGCCCAGTACAGCGGTGGCTGTCGAATGGGGGTTCCAGAGGAAGATCAGCGCGAAACATCCCGTGGCCACCGAGGCGACGAGGTCGATATTGCCGAAGCCGGGCGGTCTCACCGGCTGTGGGCGTTGATGCAACCGCGCCTGCAGCGCCAGCCAATTGCCGGTAAAAGCCGGAATAACGCGCCCGCCGATGGTATTGACCAGCAGGACCACCAGCCACAGGCCCGCCCACAGGGCGCTGCCAGTCCACTCGGTTTGTTGCCACTGTCCGTGGTAAAAGGCGCCGTTGGCGGCGGCCAACAGGGCCAAAATAGCGATGAGTTTGAAGTTGCGCCGACTATTGCCGGCGATGACTTCCCGGGCGAGCAGGGCACACAGCAGGATATCGTAGCCCAGGTCGGCCACTGCCAGGGGCACGAGCAGGGTGTTGTTGCTACCCGCTGCCAACAGCCTGGCACTGAGCCAGAAAACGCAGAGCGCGACCACCGGCAGGCCGGATACCGGCGGGCGGCCGGTCCAGTTGGCGACGGCGGTGAGCGCGAAGCCACCGATGGCGGCAGCGGCGAAGCCGAAGATCATCTCGTGGGCGTGCCAGTGCAGCGGGTTGTCGATGACCCCGGGAAAGGGCGCCAGGCCACCCCAGGCGAGGCCCCACCAGGCCACACTGACAATGCCGTAGATTGTGGCGAGGAAAAACAGGGGCCGAAAGGCATAGCTGAATATGTGGTTCATAGTGCTGTCTACTTACTGTTTGTCACGTAAGCGGGCCAGGCCCATCAGGCGCAACACGGTTTTCTCGAAGAAGGGTTCGCTGGAGCCGCGCTTCATCTTGTAGATAAAGTATTTTTCAAAGGCGATCTTGGCCCAGTGCACCCATTTTCCTTTCTTGAACCAGGTGACATTGCGCGGCGGGATCTGGGGGATCGCGACGAAGGCGCCGCCGGTATCGCCCATGTCGGCCAGGCAGAACGCCGCCAGGGTTCCCTCGTGGGAGGGTTTGCCACCGGCCAGCACGTCGCGCACATTGTGCACGATGGCGGTGACCATAGACTCGATCATATAGCCGGTTTTGGGGGTGCCGCAGGGCACCGGGGTCGATTCTACCGGGGGTATGGCAACGCAGACGCCCGCCGACCAGATGTTTTCGAATTGGGGGTTTTGCTGGAACGAGTTGATATTGACGAATCCCTTGGGGTTACACAACCCCTCGACCCCGGCGACCGCCTCGACGCCGCTAAAGGCCGGAATCATCATATTGTGGACAAAGGGCAATTCGTGCTCCCGTTTGACATTGCCCTCGTCATCGACCTCCTCGACAAACATTTGACCGTCCTCGATCCGGGTGGTGCGGGCATTGGTAATCCACTTGATATCGCGGCTGCGCAGCTCGCTCTCCAGCATGCTCTTGGAGTCGCCCACGCCGCCGAGGCCGAGGTGGCCGATATAAGGCTCGGCGGTAACGAAGGTCATGGGTATCCGGTCTCGAACCTTGCGCCGCTTGAGCTCGGTATCGAGGATCATGGCGTATTCATAGGCCGGACCGAAGCAACTGGCACCGGGCAGGGAGCCGACGATAACCGGCCCCGGCTTGTCGACCAGTTTGCAAAAATCCGCATAGGTCAGTTCGGCGTGGTCCAGGGTACAGATGGATTGGGTGTGGCCATCGGGACCCGCGCCCGGCGTCGCCTCGAAGGCGAGGCGGGGCCCCGTGGTGATAACCAGGTGATCGTAGTCCAGGGCCTTGCCGTTGGACAAATGCAGCTGGCAGGCCCCGGTATCGATGCGCTCGGCCCGGGCGGCGACAAAGTCGATACCTTTTTTCGCCAGTGGTGGGGCCATGGGGAAACTGGTGGCCGGCCGATCTCGCCAGCCGACGGCAATCCAGGGGTTGGAGGGGACGAATTGAAAATCGGGGCGCTCGTTGACCAGGGTGACCCGGTGGGGGGGACCCAGTGCCGCGCGCATCTCGTAGGCTGCCGGCATGCCGCCGAGGCCTGCGCCAAGAATCACGATATGTGCCATTTGCTGTCTCCTGCCCTGCGCTGGATGGGGCCATTACCTTACGGTTTCCGGCCGCGGAGGGCAAGCCGGTTTAGCCCCGGTTTCGGTATCAGAAACGGTCTGAATTCTGTCGTACTGCCGGCTCCACCGACTCCGGTTTCGGGTATTCTCCTCGCCAGGGCGCGCTGTTCATAAACACGCGAAGGTGGTTGATGACCAGGTACTGGGCCGGCAGCACCAGCAGGAGTATCAGAGTGCCAAACAGCAGGCCATAGGCAACGGATACCGCCATGGGAATAAGGAATTGCGCCTGGCGGCTGGTTTCGAGGATCACCGGCGCCAGGCCCACCACCGTGGTCAGGGTGGTGAGTACAATCGGCCGAAAGCGGGCGAGGCTGGCCTGGTAGACCGCCTCGTGCAGTTCCATGCCGCCGGCCAGATTCTTGTTGAGCTTGTCGACCAGCACCACGCTGTCGTTGATGACAATGCCCGACAGGGCAATGATGCCGTATATCGACAGGGTGTTGACCTGGATGCCCTGAATGCCGTGGCCCAGAATGGCCCCCGTCACCGCCAGTGGAATGAGGCTGAAAATTTGCAGTGCCTGGCCCCAGGAGCGAAACACCAATACGATCAGGATAAACATCGCGATCAGGGCTATGGGGAAGGCGCGTTGCATGGAGCTGTTGACTTTCTGCTGGTCCCTGGACTGCCCCTCGAAGGAGACGCTGACCCCGTGAACCTGGGCCAGAATCCGCGGCAGCACCTGCTCTTTGATCTTATCCAGTATCGGTGGCAGGTCGGCGTTGACATTGACCAGATCGGCGTCGATGCGAATTTCCCGCTTACGGTCGAGATGGTTGATCTGGGTAATTCCCCTTTCGATCTGGTAGCTGGCCACCTCGTGCAGGGGGTAGCTGTCGCCCCCGGCAGTGCGGATGCGCATCCGGTCGAGCTGGCCCAGGGTGCTGCGGTCAGCGGCGCGATAGCGCACCCAGACCCGCAACTCGTCGCGGCCCCGTTGAATGCGCTGGATCTCCTCGCCAAAAAATCCCTGCCTCACCTGTCCGGCGACATCCTGCAGGCTCAGGCCGAGGGTGTGGGCCAGCGGCTTGAGTTGCAAGTCGATCTCTCGCCGCCCCGGTTGGTCGGAGTCGGTAATGTCCCGCAGTGAGGGGAACGCCTGTAACTCCTCGATCAACATATCGCGGGCCTGGCTCAGTTGCGCCAGGTCATCACCGAGCAGACTCAGGGACACGGCTTTGCCGAAGATGCCACTGCGGCCGAAGGTGAGATTGCGGGCATTGTGGACGGGGCCGACCATGTCGCGCAGGCGGTTGCTGATCAGGAAGCTGTCCATATGGCGGGCTTCGCCGTCCAGCAGCATCAGGGTCAACTTGCCGACATGGCTGCCATTGTCGCCGAAATCGTTACTGCCCATATCCCGCTGTATGCCGATAATCACGTCCAGGGCGTCCTCGCGTTCGCTGCGCAGTTGCCTGTTGAGCTGCCGGGCGGCGGCTTCGATTCGCAGCAGCAGCTTGCGCGTCTCCTGTTGCGGCGTGCCCGCCACCAGGCTGACGTTGATCGGCAGTTCGTCGCCGTCGATAAACGGAAACGGCGTCATGCCGATCAGGCCGCCACGTACCAGGCCGATGGTGGCCATCAACAGGGCGATCGGCAGGGTGAGTGTGATCCATTTGTGTGCCATTGCCCGTCGCAGTAACGGTGCGTAGATGCGGTGAATCAGGAAATGGACCCCTGCATCCAGCTTCCGGCGAAATTTGGAATCCTGGTTGTGGGGGTGCAGCCCTTTTGAATGGGCCAGGTGGGCGGGAAGAATAAAGAAGGCTTCCACCAGCGAAAACAGCAGCGCGGCGATAACCACCAGCGCCATGTGCCAGACAAATTTACCGAGAAAACCATCGAGAAAGAAAAACGGCGTAAAGGCGGCGATGGTTGTCAGCACCGAGGTCGTCACCGGTTTGATCACGGACATGGTGCCGTTGACGGCGGCCTCGGCCGCCGATTCCCCCGCCTCGTAGTGGGTGTAGATATTCTCGCCGACCACGATGGCGTCATCGACCAGGATGCCGATGACCACGATCATGCCGAAAGCGGATATGACGTTGAGGGTGATACCGCTAAAGCCGGCAATGATGAACATTCCCGCCAGCGACAGCGGGATGCCCAGGGCGACCCAGACCGCCAGCCGGAAATTCATAAACAGGCCCAGCAACAGCACCACCAGGGCCAGGCCGATCAGGCCGTTCCTGTAGAGCAGGCCCAGCCGCTGGGTCAGCGGGATGGTGTAATCACTGATGATGACGGCTTGTACCTGATGATGCTCTCGGTTGAAGCGATCGATCTCGGCCCGGGCGACCCCGGCGATGGCGAGGATATCCTCGCTAATGGTTTTCTCCAGTTTGAGGATCAGTGCGGGCTGGTCATTGTAGTAGCTGCGCTCGGGTTCGTCCGCCCAACGCTCGACCACATCGGCGACTTCCCCCAGCCGGAGGATGGAGCCGTCCGGCCTGGCGCGAACCACGATACGCTCCATGTCCGATGCGTGGTATTGCCGGCCGCGGGCCCTTATCAGCAGTTCCTCATCGTCGGTGTCGAGCTCGCCGCCGGTGATGTTGACGTTGGCTCGCAGCACCGCGCGGCTGATATCGTCAAACCCCAGGCCATAGCGGCGCAGCGCTTCCTCGGAGACGTCGATGGATATCTCCAGCGCCGGTTCACCGATGACGCTGACCTGGCTGATCTCCCCCAGGGACAGCAGTTGGTCGCGAAAATCCTCGGCGATGGACTTGAGGTTGTATAAGTCGGTGGCGCCGAACAGGGCGATATCGAACACCGGGCCACGGGATTTGCGGTAGTAGATCACCGGCCGCTCGGCATCCTGGGGAAAGGAATTGATGCGATCCACGGCGTTCTTGACGTCCTGGGTCAGGCCCGCCATATTGGTACCCTTGATCGACTCGACGCGGATACTGGCGAAATTTTCCAGGGATTCCGAGGTGACGCGATCCACCCCCTCTATGCCCTCCAGCTCCTCCTCAATTTTAAGGACCACGCCCTCCTCGATCTCCTCCGGTGCGGCGCCGGGGTAGGTGACCTCGATATTGACATAGTCCGACTCGAGTTCCGGAAAAAACGAGGCGCGCATACCCTTGAGGTTGTAAAGCCCGCCGGCCAGTAGCACCAGAATTAGAACATTGGTGAGAATGGGGTTGTGGACGAACCAGGCGATGATCCCGCGCATCAGGATTGCTTCGACTGTTGCTGTGGCGGTTTATCAGACTGGTCTTGAGATTGGTCTTGAGATTGGTCTTGAGATTGGCCTTGAGACTCCTGCTGGAATTGTTCGCGGGAGATCGCCTCCATGCCCGGCGCGACGCCCTCCAGCAAATCGGTGACGAGTCGATCGCCGGGCTCGAGCCCGCTGGTAACGATGGCTCGTTGTGCCTCCCGCCGCAACACGGTGACCGGGCGTTTTTCCAGTGCGCCGTCGAGCAACAGGTAGACTTCATTGTCGCCATAGAGGTTTTTCAGTGGCACGCTGACCGCGTCGGTCACGGTTTTGCCGGGCAACTCCGCTTCCAGCAGCAGCCCGGCCATGGCGGGTAGATCGGCCTGCTCCCCGGCCAGTGTGACGAAGACCGGTACTGTCTGCGTCGACTCGTCGACATGGCTGCCGACGCGGTCGATACGCCCGCGCCAGCTACCTTCAAACTGTGAGGAGCGCACAACGACCTCGCCGTCGGTATCGAGCCAGGGCAGGTCCACCGCCGGTAGTTGCAGCACCAGCTCCAGTTGCTCCAGGTTTAATATTTCCCCCAGGCGGGTGCCGAGCCTGGCGTTGGCCCCGGTGTGCAAGCTGGTATCGATGATGGTGCCGTCGAAGGGTGCGCGGATACGGTACTTTTCCAATGCGATTTCCTCTATGCGTACGGCATAGTAAATCTGGTAGGCGTTGTGGCGGGCCAGCAGGCGCTTGATCTTTTCCACTTTTGCCGCGGGCATTGTCGGCAGGGGTTTGTCGACCTGCAATCTATCGAAGTAGCGGTTCCAGTCCGCCCATTGTTTCGGGTATTGCTGTTTGATTTCAGGCAAGACCGCCGCCATCGCGTTGATAAAGTCGCTTTTACTGCGATTGAGCTGAAGGCGTTTCTGGCGATCGTCCACCCGCAACAGCAACTGTCCGCGTTTGAAGCCCTGGCCTTGCCGGAACGGAACCTCACCCGCCATCAACACCCCCTCCGCTTCACTGAGCAGTACGACGGGCTGGGCAGACTGCAGCCGACCCCAGGCGAGCAGCCGGGCCTGTAATACCCCCGGCTCGACGACGAGGGTATTCACTACCCGTGCTTTTGCCGCCGGGGGGCGGGCCGGCAATTCTTCTCGCAGGCCGGTCAGCTCGACCATTGCCAGAAAACCCAGCAGCAGAATCAGCAGGGGTGCAACCAGGCTCTTTACGTTCTCTACCCGCATGGTGTTTTCCAATCGCTCTCAGTGTGGCGGACAAGCCCGGTGTGTCGAACATTGCATATCGCACATTGAATGCCGCACATTGCATGCCGCACACCATGGCATTTGGCACGTTGCGACGTTTATCGGCTATGCTGTGTCGCGCGGTGTCATGGTAGGTAAAATGTTGTGTTGAGGTCAAACGAGGGTGTACCTTATCTTCCCTTTATCGGCGAACGAAAACTGCTGGCGATGGGCCTTGCGCCACTGCCGGAGGGGCGCTGGATCGAGCCCGACACGGGCCTGGGTGCCTATTACCGCAATAAATTGCGCCAGCGGGAGTCGCATGGCCCGGGCGTCTACCAGGCCCTGCCGGAGTCCGCCGCCGCACAGCGAGAGCTGCGCGACATGTTGCTCGACCATCTGCTGACCGGGCACAATGGCGTTTATCGGCGCCAGGGGCAGCATCTGCAGGTGCCGGAGCTCGGCCTGAGTTGGCCGTTGCAGGATGCCGAAGCCCTGTGGCTGGCCAGTCTCTGGGTGCAGGACGACCTCTGTTTATTGCAGGAATCGCCCCGGGGATACCGGCTGACGGCGGCCAGCCTGTGTGCCGCCAGTTTCTGGCGGCTGGAGGAAAAACTGGGCAGAACCCTGGCGGCGATTCACCAGCCGGTGCCGGGTTTCAGCAAGGGCCTGGGGCCGCAGGTGGACCGGTTCTTCGGCCACATCAAGCCCGAGTATCCGCTGTGGCGTGCCAATTGGGCGGTCGTCGCCTCAGCGGAGCTGAATCAGCGCGTGGAGTTGCAGGCGCCGGTCGCGTCGGACACAGCGCTCTATCTGCGGGTCGAGCGCCAGACCCTGCGGCGATTGCCGGTGAGCGGCGCGGTGGCTTTCACCATTCGCGTCTATATCCAGCCGCTGGGCGAATTGGTGGGGAATCAACCCGCCTGGGGGGAGCTGTGCC
>JAUXCW010000231.1 GCA_030618705.1 Gammaproteobacteria bacterium
GCGGACGGTTTCGAGCCCGGCCGGGATATCGCCTGGGTCTCCTTCGAATTGCAAAAAGCCCTCTGCGAGCGGGATCAACACCTGGATATGAGTGAGCTCAGCGAGGCCGCCTTCGACAAGGGCACCAGCGCCCGGCAGGCCATACTGCGGGGAAAGCCCGAGCCCGGGAATTTCAACAGCCTGTGCCGGCGCTATGGCGTCGCACCGCTGCTGGAAACCGGTATTCGCTACCTGTCATCCGGGGAAATGCGCAAAATCATCATCCTGCGCGGTCTGCTGCAAGATGCTCGACTACTGGTACTGGACGACCCCCTGGAGGGCCTGGATCGAAACTCCCGGCGGGTGGTTGCCGATATGCTGGAACAGGCCATGGACAACGGCCAGCAAACTCTCCTGTTGACCCGGCGTAAAAAAGACCTGCTTCGACCCGTCAGCCATATCTTACTAATCGAAGGACTCCACATCACCGCTTCCGGCTGCCGTGATGCCATCGAGGGCAGTGATGCCTGGAGGCAGCTCTTTCCCCCGCTCCCCGAATTGCCGGCATCTCTTCCCCCCGCCCTGCCCGGCCGTGCACGCACCGTCGCCCAGCCGCAAGTACCGCTGATCGAAGCGCACGATATTTGCGCCAGTTACCAGGGAAAAACCGTGCTGCAGGGAATCGAACTGACGGTGCAGCGTGGCCAGCAAACCGCCATCAGCGGCCCCAACGGTTGCGGCAAATCGACCCTGCTCAACCTGGTTTGCGGCGAGAATCACAAGGCCTATGGCCAGAACCTAAAGCTGTTCGGCCGCCTGCGTGGCAGCGGCGAGACACTGTGGCAGGTCAAATCCAGCTTCGGCGTGGTGTCCAATCAGGTACAGGCAAAGTACATACGCGGCTGGAGCGCGCTGGAGGTGGTCATCAGCGGCCTGCATAATTCCATTGGGCTCTATGAGCGTTACGGTGCCGCGGAGGAAAAAGCCGCACGCCGCTGGCTGCAGGCGCTACAACTGGGTGATCTCGCCGGGGAGTTATTCCATGCTCTCTCTTTCGGCCAGCAGCGCGTGGTGCTATTGGCCAGGGCGATGATCGCCTATCCGCCGATACTGGTGCTGGACGAACCCTGTACCGGCCTCGATGACTACAACCGGGAGTGGGTGCTGCGGCTGGTGGATCATATCGTCGACCTTACCGATACCCACATCCTCTATGTCACCCATCTCGCAGACGAGCTACCTCGCTGTATCAACCGGCAGCTGGAGTTTATTTTACGCGGTGATGGCTTCTATCAATTGCGGGACCGCTGAGCCCCCCCGGGCTTACCAGATTTCAGTTACCAGACTTCAGCGTCACTGTTATCGAGCGCCAGCTCACACTCGGCGACAAGCACGTCGATGGAATCCTGGTAATGCCCGCCGGTATCGAGAGTGTCGGCCTTGCGAGCCAACTGCAGGGCGCTGGCGACCTCGCCCTTGTCGAACTGCAGCACCCCCAGCACGTAGTAGACCCTGGGGCTGCGCGGGTCGATGCGCAGGGCGCGTTCCGCCAGGCTTATCGCACCCTCGATATCCCCTTCGTCCCGGCGCTGCAATGCCTCTCCCAGCAATTGGTCGACCGCGCCATCCGACACCGCGGGCTGGGCCGCCGGTGGGGGCACCTGCTCCGTTGCCGGCGGCAGTGTAACCGACCCCGTGGGCTCATCGCCGGACCAGTCTACAGGCAAACCGCCACAAGCGGTCAACAGCATGATGCCGCCAAGTACCATGATAAGCCGGGTATTCATGTGCAATTCCTCTTTAATGGTTTAATACTGTGTTTTTTGCCCGGGCCGGTGCCCTACTGGCCCAACATGCGCTTCAGCCAGCCGGATTTATCCGCCTTGCGGCCACAGGGCGTCGCTTCCATCGGCTCTGTCCCCTGTACAAAGGGCAACAGGTGAGCGTCCTCACAGGACTCTGCGCTGCGTGCGCCACTGTGTTCGTCGATCCAGGTGTACACTATGCCCTCTCCCGCTTCTCTAGCCAATGGCTGTCGCGAGTAGCGTTTGAAAATTTCTCCCCATACTAACAGGGCGCCGCTGCTGCCGGTCAACGGCGTGCGACTATTATCGTCCTTACCCAGCCAGGCCACGCCGAGCAGATCGCCGCTGAAGCCGGCAAACCAACTGTCGCGCTGGCTGTCCGATGTGCCGGTTTTCACCGCCACGGCAAAGTCCTCACCCAGGTAAGGTCGCAAACCGCGACCGGTACCCCAGGCCGCCACCTGCTGCATCGCCGACTGTAACAAGAACAGGGCCTGCGCATCCACTCGCTGGTCGACGGCGATTTCATACCGGCTGAGGCGCTCCCCCGTAGCGCTGGTAACCGCTCGAATCGCCTGCAGCGGGGTATAGAAACCGCCACTGGCAATCGTCTGGTAGTACTGGGCGACTTCGAGCACGCTCAGCCCCCGGGAGCCCAGCAATATCGAGGGGACTTCCGGAAGCTCGCGCTCCACCCCCAGACGGCGCAGGGTGTCAAGCACCTCGTCGACACCCAGTTCCAGACCCAGGCTCGCCGTCGCCTGATTATAGGACTTCGCCAGGGCGACAAACAGCGGCACATCGCCATGACTCTTTTTGTCGAAATTCTGCGGCGACCAGTTATCGCCGTTGGGTAATTCGACAGTGAGTGGCCGGTCCGGCAACAGGCTGGCAAGGGTATAGTCGCCACTGGATAGGGCCGTCAGGTAGACCGCGGGTTTGATCAGCGAACCGATAGGACGCTGTGCATCCAGCGCGCGGTTGAAACCGGCGAAGCGAGCATCACGCCCGCCGACCACTGCCAGCACCGAGCCGGTTTGCGGCTGGCCAATTAAAACCGCGCCCTGGAGTTCTTCCACATCCTTGCGCCCGGTTTCCAGCCTTTGTATGACCTCTGCGAGGGCCTTTTCCGCCCCCTGCTGGATGATGGGATCCAGGTTGGTAAAGATCACCAGGCCCTCCGAGGTCAAATCCTCCGATTGATAGTCACGCCGCAACTGCCGCCTGACGAGATCGAGATAGGCGGGATAGCGACGGCGGCTGCCCGCGTAGCGCTGACCGATACCCAGGGGCATAAGCTGCGCACGCGCCGCCTCTTGCTCCTCGATATAGCCCTGGTCCCTCAGCGTCGCCAACACCAGGTTGCGGCGCTCGATCGCCCGCTGCGGATGCCGCCACGGGTCGTAGTAACTGGGGCCGCGCACCAGGGCCACCAGCAGCGCGAGCTTGTGCAGCGACAAGCCGCTGATCGGCTGGTTGAAGTAATACTGGCTGGCGAGGCCAAAGCCGTGAATAGCGCGGGGACCGTCCTGGCCGAGAAAAATTTCGTTGATATAGCCTTCGAGAATCTCATCCTTGCTGTAGTGCCAGTCCAGTGACACCGCCATCATCGCCTCGACCAATTTGCGCGACAGGCTACGGCTGGGGCTCAGGTAGAAATTCTTGACCAACTGCTGGGTCAGCGTACTGCCCCCCTGCAGGTACTTGCCGGCCCGCATATTGACCCAGGCGGCACGGGCGATCGCCGTTGGCGACACGCCGAAATGGTGGTAGAAATTTCGATCCTCCATCGCCACCAGCATATCGGCCAGCGATTGGGGTACCTCTTCGAGCCGCACCAGGATCCGATCTTCATTGTGCGCCGGGTAGATGCTACCGACTTGCAGGGGCTCGAGACGCAAAAGAGCGCTGCCGGAACCGGTTTCGAGCCGGCTGACCCCGGAGGCGTTGAATTCGATCCGCAGGCTGTCCGCCGCCTCGGCGCCGTCCCAGAAGTGAAACCCCCGGGTGTACACCCGGTAGGCTCCGCCCCGGCGGGCGTACTCGCCGGGCTCGCCGGGCCTGGATACCGACCGGTAACCCAGCAGTTGCAATTCCTTCTCGAACTCTGCGGCCCTGACAGGCAAGCCCCGGTATAGCTCCAGGGGGCGCGCATACACCCGCGCCGGCACCGCCCACTTGCGCTCGGAAAAGGTATAGCGAACCCGCGCATCGAGATAGACCAGCACGCAGACCAGCAGCAGCACAGACACCGCCAACAACTTATAGAGGAAACCGCGGCGACCGCTACGGCGCTTTTTTGCCGGGCGTCCCGCCTTCCTGCTTACCTTCTTCTTTGCCATACAACTACTGCGTAGCGGGAAAGCGGCGCAGTATACCGGACTTTGGCAGATTTCCTTACGGCTCTCTTGCAAACACAACAGAGGCTCCCTGGTGACTCTCCGGCATTATTATTTGCCATTGGCGCTTTAATTATCCCCGTCAATGCGCATAATGGGCGCACTTTGTCCAGCGAGAAGCGTTAACAGCATGAGCAAGAAATATCATATCTACGGCATGGGTGCCGCCCTGGTCGACACCGAAATCGAAGTCAACGACAGCTTCCTCAGTCAGTCCGGCATCGAGAAGGGCCACATGACCCTGGTCGACGAGGAGCGGCAACACGAGTTGCTGGAGCTATTGCAGGAGCACCTGGTTGCCAGCAAAAGGGCCAGTGGCGGCTCGGCTGCAAACAGCATTATTGCCGCCAGCTACTTTGGCGCACGGGCTTTTTACTCCTGCAAGGTGGCCGACGATGACAACGGCCACTTTTATCTACAGGATCTGGCGGACGCCGGTGTCGACTCCAACTTTCACAGTGACCGGGAGCAGGGTATTACCGGCAAGTGCCTGGTTATGATCACACCGGATGCCGAACGCACCATGAACACCTTTCTCGGCATCAGCGAAACCCTGTCCTACGGTGAAGTCAACGAGTCAGCTCTGCGCGATTCCCACTACCTGTACCTGGAAGGCTATCTGGTCACCTCCGATACGGCGCGCGCGGCTGCAATCAATGCCCGTGAATTGGCACAGCAGCACGGCGTCAAGGTCGCGCTCAGCCTGTCGGACCCGGGCATGGTGGAGTTTTTCGGCGAGGGCCTGCGCGAGATCATGGGCGAAAAGGTCGATGTGTTGTTCTGCAATGAGGATGAGGCCCTGTCCTGGACCGGTGCCAGCTCTGTGCAGTTGGCGGCCCGGATGCTACAAGAGGACGCGGAGACATTCGCCATTACCCTCGGCAGCGAGGGGGCATTGGTTTACGATGGCCGGCAACTCATCGAGATAGCGCCGCACCCTGTGCAGGCCATCGACACCAACGGTGCCGGAGATATGTTCGCCGGCGCCTTTCTCTATGCCATATCCCACGGCCACGACTACGCCAGCGCCGGCCGGCTGGCCTGTCGCAGCGCCGCTGAGCTCGTCTGTCAGTACGGGCCCCGCCTGCCCGCTGAAATTCACAGCGAGTTGCTGCGCAAAGCGCTGTAGGGGCGGATAACTCCCCCCTCAACCGAATAGCACTTAACTTAAGGATTAATGGCACTGACTTAAGCGATATTGACGGAGGGGCCGGGGCTTCCAGGGCAGGACCGTGCGCCGGTTGGACCCGGCGCCCGCACCCCCGGGCGATGAATAGCCTACATGGACGTATTATCGGGGGGGCGCCTAGCTCGAGTCCTGGGCTGGGAGCCCCGGTTCCTTGCCCAACTGCAATAATATAA
>JAUXCW010000204.1 GCA_030618705.1 Gammaproteobacteria bacterium
AGTGCCATTCTAGCGATGCGCGGGACGGGTAACTATCGGGTGATATGCCTAGGCTCCTTGTGTGAACGGCCTAGGTTGTTCTACTTAGCGGTTTGCGAGACGCGGAAGCTTGTCAGCTCACCATAATGTCGTAAACTTGATGGTATTAAAAACCTATAAGGATCGAAATATGCGTGCCGAGCGTTGTGCTTTTTTACCCCGCCTGTTTTTACTCATCACCCTCCTTGCTGGCCAGGCGCTGACCGCCGTTGTTGCCGCCACCCTGGTTGTCGGAATGTCGTCGGACTACGAGCCCCTGGTGTTCGAAAAAAATGGCAAAGTCGTAGGGATTGAGCCGGACAATGCCCGCGAGGTCGCCGCTGAACTCGATATGGATGTCAGGTTCGTTACGCTGCCCTTTGCGGATCTGCTAGCTGCGCTCGAGGCCGGCAAGATCGATATTGTGATGTCCGGGATGAGTATTACCGAGGAGCGTAAGCAGCGGGTTACCTTTGCCGAACCGTTTATGGAGGTGGGCCAGATGGCGATTGTTCGCTCCGCCGATATCGGCCAGTTCGGTTATCCCCGGGCGATTTACCGGGCGGGTGTGCGGGTCGGTGTCGAGCCCAATACCACTGGCGCAATGTATGTTGCCGAGTCGATGTCCGAGGCAGTCGTGAGTGACTATCAAAGGCCGGAGGAGGCTTTTGCGGCATTGCGCGCCAGGGAGATAGATGTCTATATCCACGATGCACCCACCAGTTGGCGCATTGCCAATTCCGGTAAAGATGCCGATCTGTTCAGTCTCTATCGCCTGTTGACCAAAGAGCAGCTCGCCTGGGCTGTGCGCAAGGACGATGATAAGTTGTTACGACGTGTCAATGAGGCGCGAAGTGTTCTTGAGCAGAGTGGGAGGTTAAGGGCGATACAGGATTACTGGATTCCGGTAAAAGTAGAGGTTAAGTAACCGGGCGCAGTGTTCGCCGGCTCTAGTGGATGGAGCCGTTCTCGAAGGTGTCCGGGGTCTTGTTCGGCGCGGAGTGGCTATCGGTGGCGGATGTGTTGCGTCTTTCCACCGCGGGCCGGGTATCGAGAGAGTCTGACATGCGCTTCTTGAGCCGTGAGACAATCATATTCATTACGTCTATTGTCTGGCTCACCTGATCTAACGCTATCATAATGGTTTCCGCGTCTTGTTGGGAAATGTGGTTTTCTTTCATTATGGTGGCGACTCCGGTCAGGTCTGTTGTGGATAAAAGTATAGCAAGGGAAAAAACCGGTAATCGGCATTCAGCCAACTAATGCCGAAATTGTGAACTGGCATAGTGCTCTGGTCTGTCGGCGTGTGTTGCACAGGTAAAGTGGCGACCTGCATCCCATTTTTCCTGAGAGCGGGTTTGCCGATTTGCCGGCTTCTATGTCATAGTAAAAACATTCATATCCAAACGAAACACGCGCTGCGCGCCGGGGGAGCCACCATGTATACGCTCGCGATCGACCAGGGAACGACCTCGTCGAGGGCTATTGTGTTTAACCGGGATGCACAGATCCAGGGTGTTGGGCAGCTGGAGTTTCAACAGCACTTTCCCCATGACGGTTGGGTGGAGCACGATCCGGAGGAAATTTGGCAATCCACACTCACCGCCATTCGCGGGGCGCTGGATAGCGCGGCAATCGATGCAAGGCAGCTCGCCGGGGTCGGTATTACCAACCAGCGTGAAACCACCCTGGTGTGGGACCGCGCTACCGGGCAGCCGGTCTACCCGGCAATCGTGTGGCAGGATCGTCGAACCGCTGACTATTGCGCGCAATTGCGCGAGGCGGGGATAGAGCCGGAAGTCCAGGCGTGTACCGGCTTGTTGCTCGACCCTTATTTTTCCGCCAGCAAGATTCGCTGGATTCTCGAAAATGTCAGTGGTGCGCGTCGACGGGCAGAGGCGGGAGAACTCGCCTTCGGCACCGTCGATACCTTTTTACTGTGGCGCCTCACCGGGGGCGTGGTGCATGCCACAGACGCGACCAACGCCAGTCGCACGCTGTTGTTCGACCTGCAGCGGCAGTGCTGGAGCGAAGACATGTTGCGCATCTTTGATATTCCCAGGGCGCTCTTGCCCGATGTTCGTGATAGCAGTGATGACTACGGCGTCACCCGGGTAAGTGAGATCGAGGCGAGTGCCACTATCGGCGGTGTGGCCGGTGATCAACACGCGGCACTGGTGGGAGAGGCCTGCTTTGCCCCCGGCCAGGCCAAGAGCACCTATGGCACCGGCTGTTTTCTCCTGCTCAATACCGGGGATCAACAGCTTCGCTCCAGCAATCGTTTGTTGACCACCATGGCCTATCGTATTAAGGGCCGACCCGTCTATGCGCTGGAGGGCTCTATCTTTGTTGCCGGCGCAGCCATTCAATGGCTTCGCGACGGCCTGGGGATCCTGCAAAACTCAGCGGACAGTGCGCGTATTGCCGGGCAGCGTGAACATTCCCGTGGTGTCTACCTGGTTCCGGCGTTTACCGGGCTGGGAGCGCCCCACTGGGATGCAGAGGCACGGGGCGCCCTGATGGGTTTGACCCGCGACAGCGATGTGACCGATATCGTCATCGCGGCGCTGGAGGCTGTTTGCTACCAGACCCGTGATTTGCTGGAGGCGATGAAAGCGGATGATTCGCAACTGGCTGAACTGCGAGTCGATGGTGGTATGGCCGGCAATGACATATTTATGCAGCGCCTGGCGGACCTGACCGGTATACCGGTTTGCAAGCCACGGATTACCGAGACAGCGGCGCTTGGCGCGGCGTTCCTGGCCGGATTGCATACCGGCGTCTACCAGGACCTGGACGATATCGGTCGCCTGTGGCAGCAGGCGGGTCGCTTCGAGCCGCGGATGGAAGACTCCCGACGCGAGGAGTTCTACCGGGGATGGTTGCAGGCACTGGGGCGGGTAAAAACTCCGGGGAGCTGAGCGAAATGGCCCTGACCCGAATGGCGCTTACCTTAGCGATAAATGGCACTTACTTAAGAGCAAAGCCGACAAGACAATGCATTTATATTATTGCAATTGGGCAAGGAACCGGGGCTCCCAGCCCAGGACTCGCCGTGAATACGTCCATGTAGGCTCGGGCGCCGGGTCCAACTGGCGCACGGTCCTGCTCTGGAATCCCCGGCTCCTCCGTCAATATCGCTTAAGTAAGTGCCATTAACCTTAGCGATATTTCCTTACCCGGAACAATTGTGACTGCCTTCTCTTCCTGACCTTGTCCCGGCTACCACCGGGCACGAGATCAGCCGCTGTGGTTCAACAGGAATTCGACCAGGGCTTTTTGCGCGTGCAATCGATTCTCGGCCTCTTCCCAGATAACCGTATCCTCTCGCTCCATCAGGCTGGCTGAGATCTCCTCGCCACGGTGTGCGGGCAGGCAATGCATATACAGTGCATCGTCGTCGGCGAACTCAAGCAACTCCTCGTTCAGTTGATAGCCGGCGAATTCCTCGATGCGCTGGTGTGATTCATCTTCCTGCCCCATGGAGGCCCAGACATCGGTGACCAGCAGATGGGCGCCCCGCGCCGCTTCCGTCGGGTCACGTAGAACGGTCACCCGGTCGGCGTTGTCTTCGACCAGTTCCCGGGCCGGCTCGTATCCGGCGGGGCAGGCGATTTTCAATTTGAAGTCCAGTTGTCGCGCCGCATTGATATAGGAATGGCACATATTATTGCCGTCCCCGATCCAGCAAACCGTCTTGCCCCGAATATCGCCACGGTGTTCGATGAAGGTCTGGATATCGGCGAGCAATTGGCAGGGGTGGTAGGCATCCGTCAGTGCGTTGATGACCGGCACCGAGGAGTAGGCGGCGAAGCGCTCGATTTTTTCGTGGCCAAAAGTTCTCACCATGATGATGTCGACCATCGAGGAGAGTACCCTGGCGCTGTCCTCAATGGGTTCGCCGCGCCCGAGCTGGGTATCGCGAGGTGACAAAAACAGGGCGTGGCCTCCCAGTTGATCCATGCCGGTCTCGAAGGATACCCGGGTTCGCGTAGAGGACTTTTCGAAGATCATGCCCATGACATAACCCTTGAAAGGCTGGTACAACTCGCGTCGCTTCTGCATGACCTTGAGTTCTCGCGCCCGCTCGAGTATGCCGCGCAATTCACTGGGTTCGAGGTCCAGCAGAGTCAAAAAGTGTCTGGGTTTCATAGGGCTACGATACCTGTCGATCTGTGTCGCCGGTGAATTCAACCGGGGCCTGGCCCCGGTGTGGGTGAGCGCTCAGGGAGAGTGATCCAGATGCCGGGCAATGGTTTCACAGACCCGGTCGGCCAGCAGGTCCGCCTCTTCATTGCTCAGGATGAGAGGCGGCAGCAGCCTGATGGTGCGCCCACCAGCCACATTGAGCACGATCCCGCTTGTCAGCCCGGTTTCTACCAGACCGCTGCAATCGCAGGATAATTCGACCCCTATCATCAAGCCCGTGCCGCGGATCTCGACCAGTTCATCGAGACTGCCAAGGGTTTGCTGCATTCGCCCGGTAATGCGTTTCCCCAGCTCGGTGGCGCGTTGTGTATAGTTGCCCGCTTCAATCTCGTCGATCACCGTCAGCGCTGTACGACAGGCGAGGGGATTGCCGCCGAAGGTGGAACCGTGGCTGCCTACTTGAAAAACCCCGGCGGCGGCACCCCGTGCCAGGCAGGCGCCGATTGGAACACCGTTGCCCAGCCCCTTGGCTGTGGTGACGACGTCCGGCAGGATGCCCGCACGCTGGTAGTTAAAGAAGCTGCCGGTGCGGCCGTTGCCGGTCTGTACTTCATCGAGTATGAGCAGCCAGTCGCGCTCGTCGCACAGTTGGCGCACCGCGGTAAGATAGCCCTCGGGCGGCATCAATACCCCGGCTTCGCCCTGTATGGGCTCCATCATCAGCGCCACCAGCTGGTTGTTGTTTGCCGCGATGGTCCTGATGGCATCGATGTCCCCGAAGGGCGCACGAACAAACCCGGATACCAGCGGTTCAAATCCGGCCTGGATTTTGCGGTTGCCCGAGGCTGACAATGTCGCCATGGTGCGACCGTGAAATGCCGATTCCATGACCACGATGCCGGGTTTTTGTATGCCCTTGTTATGGCCATACAGCCGGGCCAGCTTGATCGCGGCCTCGTTGGCCTCGGCGCCGGAGTTGGCGAAAAATACCTTGTCCATGGAGCCGATGCGACAAAGCCTGGCCGCCAGTTCTTCCTGCACGCCAATTTGAAACAGGTTGGAGATGTGGAGGAGTTTGCCTGCCTGCTCGCTTATTGCTGCGGTTACGGCCTTGTTGGCGTGCCCGAGGCCGCACACCGCGATGCCGGACAGTGCATCCAGGTACTGCCTGCCCGCACTATCGTACAGCCAGGGTCCATCGCCGTGGCTAAACTCGATGTCCATCCGGGAATAGGTGTTCATAACCGCAGTTTCCATGAGTTTAACCAGCCGTATAAACGCAAAAAGGCAGCCGGGCTGCCTTGAGGAAAAACGGCGAATCATATAGGGATTGACAGCGTTTGGCAATCGATTATTGTGGCGGTTGGTGAGGGCGGGCACCCGGTGTGTGGTGCACAATATTCGGTATTCGGCGGGGTGGGGGTCAGGTGATGGACGCGATCGAACTGGGGGTGTTTTCCAGTCGCCTGGAAGCCGTGTGCGACGAGATGGGCGCCGTGTTGAAACGCGCCGCTTTTTCTCCCAATATCAAGGATCGGCTGGACTACTCCTGCGCTGTTTTCGACCAGTTCGGCGAGCTTTGTGCCCAGGCGGCCCATATCCCGGTACATCTCGGCAGCATGGCATTTGCCATGGCGGATATCGTCGACCGTCTCGAGTGGAGCCCGGGAGACATGGTCGTGCTCAATGATCCCTATCTTGGCGGCACCCACTTGCCCGATGTCACCGCCATTGCGCCGTTTTATGTCGAGGGGCAACTGCGCGGTTTTGTCGCCAATCGGGCGCACCATGCCAATATAGGCGCCGACGCCCCGGGCTCCATGCCACTGTCGACTCATATAGAGCAGGAGGGCGTATTGTTGCCGCCCATGCATCTAATCCGCGGCTACGAATACCAGGCAGAGGCGGTGGAGCGGCTGGCCGCGGTCGAGCCTGGCGGGCAATCCGGCCTGGGCGGCGATTTCCAGGCCCAATTGAGTGCCAATCGGGTCGGTGTCCGGCGCTTGCAGAAGCTTATCGGCACGATGGGTGAGGGGTGTTTTCTCGACGGGCTGACAGCGCTTAATGACTATGCGGAGCGCCTGGCCAGGGAGGAATTCGAGGCGATTCCCGATGGTGTCTGGCGCTTTTGTGATGTCATGGATGACGACGGCGCAGGCGGCGTGGATATTCCCATCGCGGTCGCGGTGACCATCAC
>JAUXCW010000223.1 GCA_030618705.1 Gammaproteobacteria bacterium
GCGGGTCGTCCACCAGGTTGTTCAGCTCCCGCGGGTCCGCTGCGAGATTGTACATTTCCGATTTGTGGCGCAGCGGCCCGCCATCGCCATGGGGGTATTCGATATATTTGATATCGCCGGTGCGAACTCCCCGCACATTGGGCGTATAGGGAAACTGGCTCTCGTAATTGTACTCGTACAACCAACTCCTGCGCCACTCATCACTCTCGCCACTGGCGAGTGCCACCCAGGACAGCCCCTGGGCGGTATCCAGACGACCGGCACCGGTCAACTCCATCACGCTGGGCGCCAGGTCGATGCTCAACACCTGCTGCTCAATCACGCCGCCGGGTTTGAACACAGCCGGATAGCGTACCACCAGGGGCACGCGGATACTCTCCTCATGCATGGTGCGCTTGTCGATCATGCCGTGCTCGCCGAGGAGAAAACCGTTGTCTGAGCTAAAGATTAAAATGGTATTGTCCAATACCCCGGCCTTTTCCAGAGCCGCATAAATACGGCCGACACTGTCGTCCACCGAGTTGATGGTGCCGGTGTAACTGCGTACAAAGCGCTCGAAATCCACCACGGCTTGCGCCCGCTGGTCGGGAAAATCCTTGCGAAAACCATAGAGCGGGCCATAGATGCCGTGCCAGGTCGGTAAACGCTGCACCACCCAATCCGGCTTGCCCTCCAGCATAAAGGCGCTGTCGGGATACGGTATCGCAATATCGTTGTAGATCTTCTCATATTTTGGCTCGGGCACGAAGGGGCCATGGGGAGCTTTGTGTCCTAACACCAGGGCAAAGGGTTTCTTTGCATCGCGGGAAGCGAGCCATTGCAGCGCCATGTCCGTGACCACATCCGTGTAATACCCCGCAACCACCACGCGCTCGCCGTTTACGTTAAAGGTGGTATCGTAGTACTTGCCCTGCCCTTTGTGGGTCACCCAGTAATCGTAGCCCGGGCGCCTGGAATCATCTCCCTCACCCATATGCCACTTACCGATGTAGGCCGTTTGATAACCTGCCTGCTGCAGCGCCATGGGGTAGCTGGGTAAAGCCCGTGGGTAATCGGTAAAATTGTCGCTCACGCCGTGGGTGTGGGCATAAGTGCCGGAGAGAAAGGAAGCCCGACTCGGTGAGCACAGGGAGGTGGTGACGAACATATTGTCGAAGCGCACGCCCTCCGCGGCCAGGCGATCGATATTGGGTGTTTTAATGCCGAGCAGGGAATTCTCATGGTAGCCCACCGCATCGCTGCGCTGGTCATCTGTGAGGATAAACACGACATTGGGGGGCGTGGCGCTATGCGCCGATGCACTCAGCAATGTAAGTAATATCAACAGGATATTTTGCATACCTGCAACGCCTTTTAAGGTATTACTATCAGCCATAACTCCACACCACGTGCTTTTCACCCGGACTTGTATTTAAACCCGGCGTCGAGACGTATATCCCGCGACGAGGATCCCAGCAGCACTTTAAACAGGCCGTCCTCGGCCAGCCAGGCCCGGGAATCCTCACAATAGAAGGCCAGATCCCGATAGCCGAGTGTAAACTGTACCTCTGCCGTCTCCCCCGGCTGGAGGAAAACCTTGCGGGCGCCTTTCAGTTCCAGCGGCGGCCGCTCGACAGAACACGCCAGGTCGCTGACATAAAGTTGCACTACCTCTGCCCCTGCCCGGTCGCCAGCATTGCTGATTTGCGCGCTCACCTCGAGGGTTTCGTCACCACAAACCCTATCCCGACTCAATTCCAGGCCGGAGTAGTCGAAAGCGGTATAGGACAGGCCGTGGCCAAAGGGAAACAATGGCTCGATGCCGTGCTTGTCAAAGTGACGATAGCCAACGAACACGTCCTCGTCATACCACACATGCTTGTCGTCGCCGGGAAATGTGCGACGGGATTGGTGCGCCGGGCTATCCTGCAAGCGGCGGGGAAAACTGACGGGTAACTCGCCCGAGGGGTTGACGTCGCCGAACAATACATCGGCGATAGCCCTGCCGCCCTCCATACCGGGATACCAGGCCTCGACGATTGCAGGCACAGTATCGGCCCAGTCCATGGTGAGCGGGCCACCGTTTATCAGCACGACGATTGTGTTAGGGTTAAGGCGCACGGTCTGCTCGATGAGCTGTAACTGTTTAAGCGGCAGATCCAGGGTCTTGCGGTCCATCACCTCGGAATCGAGACCCGGTCGATGACTCAAGCCGATAAACAGTACTACGGCATCCGCCTCTGCCGCGTCAGACACCAACTCCATACCGGCCGCGCCCATCCGCTCTTTAATGCCTTTCAGCGGCGTGATTTCATAGGGTGGCCACACTCCTGAACTGCCACCCCACAGGGGCAGGCAGTTGCGCTTTTTCGCCTTTGGGCCGAGTACGGCCAACTTGCTCACCCGGGCCGGGTCCAATGGCAGCAGCGCCCCGTCATTTTTTACCTCATTTTTTAACAACACGATACTCTCGGCGGCGATGCGTCTTGCCAAACGATGGTGCTGGTCCAGCAGTCCAGGCGGCACCGGTACCCGCGTCCCTGCATCCAGGTGCCCGGTGAGCATCATCACCCGCAGTAGACCAGATAGGCTATGGTCCAGTTCGGACTCGCTGAACCTGCCCTGGTAATAAGCCTGGCGCAGTGGCTGTAGTTTATAACGCGAGCCCTTACCCGGCATCTCCAGACCGAGGCCGGCTTTAATACAGGCCTCTGCACTTTCGGTGCGTCGAACCGCGAACCAATCGGACACCACAAAGCCCCGGAAACCCCACTCCCCGCGCAACTTGTCATTGAGCAGATCACTGCTCTGGCAGGCTGCCACACCGTTCACCGCATTGTAGGCGGCCATTACCGACCAGACATCGGCCTCCACCACAGCCGCCTCGAAGGCCGGCAGGTAAATCTCGCGCAGGGCCCGCTCACTGAGCTGGGAGCTGTTCACCATGCGCCGGGTTTCCTGGTTGTTTGCGGCAAAGTGCTTGATACACGCCGCCACCCCCTTTTGCTGGATACCCTTGACCACCTGCACCGACAAGGTCTTGTTGAGCCAGGGATCCTCGGTGAAATATTCGAAGGTACGACCGTTCAAGGGTGTTCGACAGATATTGACCGCCGGCCCCAGCACCATGTGCCTGCCCGCCCCTCGCGTCTCGGCAGCCAGCGCCGCGCCAAATTCATGGGCCAGCTCGTCGCTCCAACTGGCGCCCAGGGCAATACCCGAGGGAAACGCGGTATGCCTGCCGAAACCGGAGGAGTGCCAGGCCACACCCCGTGGGCCGTCGCTGACGCGAAACGGCTTGATACCCAGGCGCGGTACCGGCTTTGTCTCCCAGAAATTCCTGCCCGCGCACAGTGACAGTTTTTCCTCCACCGTCAACGCCGCCAGCAGTGCCTCGACACGGCATTCCAGATCCAGGGATGAATCACGAAAGTCTTTCTTTTCCATACGAATATACCCAGCGCTCGCGTCAGTACGGTTACGGTGTCTGCGTCCCCCGAAATTGCGGAGTCGCCCTATTAAAACCAGCTGAACTTGTACTCCAGGCCCAGTGTGCGATGGGCGTATTTGGGTACGTTTTGAATGTAACCACCGGGTATCAGGAATGGCGAGTTGGCCACGATACTGTTGACATAAAACTGGTCCGTGACGTTCTTAACGAAAAAGGTCAGGCCATGGCGCTCATTGTCGCTGCGCAGTTGCATCGCGAAGTCGAGGATGCCATAGGCGTCCTGCACGGTATTGGGGTCCTGGGAGACATCAAACTGTATTTCACTCTGCCAGCGATAGGTGCCGGTAAAGGACAGGCCGAAGGGCAGTGAGTGCAGCGGCAGCAGATAATTCGCCGATACCGTCACCCGCCAGTCCGGTGAAAACGGCATATCGCCACCGGACAGATCCTGCACGCCGCCATTGGCCTTTAGACACTCGGGTGGTATGCCGGCAGCCACCTGCTGGAAATTACACGGCCCATCCTCGAACTCGTCGATTTCGGCTCGCACATAGGCAACTGCGGTGTAGAGCGTCATATTTTCCACAGGGATTGCCGTCACATCCAGCTCCACACCTTTGGTTGACACCTTGCCCGCGTTGGAGAGTTCGAAGTTGCCTGCACCCTCATCGCCGGTAGGGTCGGGTACGAAGGCCTCGGCTTGCCAATCGTCGAACAGCGTATAAAAAACGGCCACGTTCATGGTCACCCGGTTGTCGAACAGGCTGGATTTGAGGCCCAGCTCGAAGGCATCGCTGGTTTCGGGGTCGATCGGCTCAAGGGTCGATACATCCGTGGTGGCAGTAAGATTATAGGCCGGACCCTTGTAACCCTGGGCATAGCTCAAATAGGTCATCGCGCTATCGGAAAAGTCCCACTGCAGCGCCAGCTTGCCGGACAGGTCCTTGTTATCCGTGCTCTGCTTCCAACCCGGATCACCGGGTACGACCGGCGTGAAGCCCGGCGCATTTGGGGCGCCTGCCTCGGCGGAGCGGGTGTATTCGTAGCTCAGGTCATCGTTGGTGTAGCGCCCGCCGAAGATCAGGCGCCAGCGATCGGTCATATTCCAGGTCGCCTCGCCGAAGGCCGCGTAATTAACGGTATCGACATCCATCTTCGATTGGGTATTGGAACCACCCACCGAGCGGTCAAACTGCCTGAACACGCTCTGGTTAAAATAGTACAGGCCCAACACGTAAGACACGGCCTGGTCCGCGGCGGAAGTCAGCCGCAGTTCCTGGGAGAACTGGCGCTGGTTCTGGTCGCCCAGTTGCTGTAACAGCAGGGGTTTCGCCAGCACCGGCTGTCCGTCGACGTCGGATTCGTGCTGGATCTCCCAGGTCCGGTAAGCGGAGATAGAGGTCAGCGTATGGCTGCCGATCTGCCAGTTCCAGTCCAGGGTGTGGCCGGCGCTCTCGACATCGGAAAAGGTCGGCCCGTCCAGGTTGACCTCGTCGTTTTCCTCACCAATCTGTACCGGGAAAAACAGGCTGGGATCAGTGGCCAGGCGCACCGACAGCGCCGTACGGTTACTGTTGCTACGCGACCAGTCGCCGGTGTACATGATGTCGAAATTAGCCGTCGGCTCCCAGCGCAGCTTGCCCCGCACCAGGGTATCCTCCTTGCCGTTGAGGGTACTCTCGCTGTCGTTGAGGGTAATTGCCCCCGGCGGCACCAGGGCGGGGTTGTAGACATTGTCGGTGTAGCCCTCATCATTGATATAACTGGCGGTAAAGCGATAGCCCCACTTTTCAGTGATGGGGCCGGCCACCGTGCCCGCCACCCGGTACTCATCCTGCTCCAGCGCCATCACGCTGACATCCCCCTCAAATTCCCGGCTGGGATTCTTAGTGATGATATGCACCAGACCCGCCGAGGCATTTTTGCCGAACAGGGTACCCTGGGGACCGCGCAGCACTTCTACCCGCTGTACGTCCGGCAGCTGGGCAAAGGCCTGGCCGGAGCGACCCATCACCACACCGTCGACCATGGTGGAAACACTGGGCTCCGCCCCGGTACTGTAGGAGCGGGTGCCGATACCGCGGATATTGAACGAGGATTGTCGAGGATTGGTACCGCCCTGCAGGGTCAGGGAGGGAACCAGGTTAGTCAGTTCCTGGCTGCTGATGATCTGGTTGTCGTTGAGCACCCAATCGGGTACCGCCGTGACCGCCACCGCCACATCCTGCAAGCTGGCCTTGCGCTTGGTCGCGGTGACGATGACCTCCTCCAGCGCCAGTGCCGGGTCTCCTGCCGCCTGCGCGGGT
>JAUXCW010000109.1 GCA_030618705.1 Gammaproteobacteria bacterium
GAGGCCGCCGGGTTTACCAATCTGTCACGGCAGCTGGGCAATGAAAACGGCGCGAGCATTCCGCTGGAGCAACTGTTGAGCCACCAGCCCGATCTGTACATTATCGACGACCAGGAGCCTAACGCCAATTCCATGGCGCAGAAGAAGCTGTCTCATCCGGCTCTTCGCCGTAGTATGGCTTCGGCCCGGGTGGCTTCCGTGACCGGGCGTTACTGGTCTTGTCCGACGCCAGAGCTTGCCTCCGCCGTGGAAGAACTGCAGGAGTATCTATTTTGAAGCAGCTGTCACTTTTAGCGGTTTTATCGCTCGCCGTGCTGGCAGCCTTTTGCCTCGATATGTTCAGCGGTTCCTACCCCGTGAACCCCGGGAGCGCGCTGGCGGGTTGGCAGCAGCGCGATACCGTCGATGCCCTGGTGCTGCGGGAAATTCGTTTGCCGCGGTCCCTGCTGGCCGCCCTCGTCGGAGCATGTCTTGGCCTGGCGGGTGCGGCGATCCAGGGTTTATTGCGCAACCCTCTCGCCGGTCCCGGGCTGGTCGGGGTCAGTAACTGCGCGGCCCTGGGTGCGGTGATCGTGTTCTATTTTGGTTTGTCCGGCCTGGCCTGGTATGCCTTGCCGGTGGGCGGCTTACTCGGAGCCGGGCTCGGTGCGGCGCTGATCTTTTTCCTCGCCGGGCGGCAGGCTAGTGTGCTTGGGCTTATCCTCGCCGGGGTGGCCATCAACGCCGTCGCCTCCTCGCTGATATCCCTGGCGCTGAATTTTTCCCACAACCCCTATGCCATGAGCGAAATCGTCTTCTGGTTGCTGGGTTCGGTGGCCGATCGCAGTATGGCGGATGTGTCTATCGCTCTGCCGTTTATGCTGGTGGGCTGGATTGTCCTGGCGGGTAGCGGGCGCTTCCTGGATGCCCTGAGCTTCGGCGAGGAGAGTGCCCAGAGCATGGGCTTCAGTATCCAGCGCCAGCGAGCGTTGATCATCGTCGGTGTCGCCCTCACCGTGGGCGCGGCGGTATCGGTGAGCGGCAACGTCGGTTTTGTCGGCCTGGTGGTGCCCCATCTGCTGCGCCCGCTGGTGGGGGCGGAACCGGGTCGCCTGCTGATCCCGAGCGCGCTGGCGGGCGCGTTGATGGTGTTGCTCGCCGATGCGGCGGTACAGTTGTTGTCACCACAGCAGGAATTGAAACTCGGGGTGATCACCGCCCTGGTGGGTGGGCCGTTTTTTCTCTGGCTGGTGTATCGTATGAGGCACGACGTGGTATGAGTACGCTCACAGTGGAGCAGGCCCGTGTGGTGCGCAATGACAAAGCGATTGTCGATGGCGTCTCTCTGCGGCTCGCCGCCGGCGAGGTGGTCGGTCTTATCGGGCCCAATGGCGCCGGAAAATCGACATTGTTGCGGGCGATGCTGGGCTTGATCAAGCTCGACAATGGCCACTGCCAGTTGGCTGGACGGAATTTATCCCGCTGGACGCTGCGGCAGCGGGCGCGGCAACTGGCCTATTTGCCCCAGCAGGGGGAATCTCACTGGCCCCTGACGGTCTCCAGGGTAATCGAGATGGGGCGCATGCCCCACTTGTCCCCCTGGCAGCGGCCGGGGGCCCGGGACCGGCAGGCAATCGCCGAGGCAGTGGAGAAAACCGAGGTGGAAGATTTGCTGACCAGGGTCGTCACCACCTTGTCGGGGGGCGAGCGCATGCGGGTGAATCTGGCACGGCTGCTGGCTTCACAGGCGCCGATACTGTTGGCGGATGAGCCCATAGCTTCACTCGATCCCTACCACCAGTTTCACATCATGGAGATTTTTTCCGAACACGCCCGTAGCGGCGGCAGTGTGCTGGTGGTGCTGCATGACCTGAACTATGCGGCTCGCTTCTGCGACCGGCTGGTGGTGCTGGACAAGGGCGAGCAGGTTGCCCAGGGCTCCCCCCGGGAAGTACTGCAGCCGGACCTGCTGAGGCGCGTATACGGCGTGGACACGCGTTGGGTCGAAGACGGCGACTTGTCTATTATCGTGCCCATGGGCCGCTATCGCAGTCACCACTGAGCGGGCCGAAAAATGGCTGGAATCGGCCGCTACCTCTAATAGAGCAAGGGGTGCTCGAGGCCTTCAAGCTGTTCCAGTCCGGGCCACTGGCCGGTATCCAGGGGGTGTAGTGCGGAGAGCAGCAGGCGGGGCTGTGCCACATAGGGTGTGGCGCCCACGGTATTATTGATGGCGATAAACGTGTCGGTGATATCGTGGTCCCGCTGCATGCGAAGCTTGAAGCTGTGGGAGTAGGGTACCCTGGCGCCTCGTTGAGCCCAGTCCTGCGGAATGTCGCTGTATTCCAGCAGTTGATCCAGCACCTGCTGGGCCTGTGGATCCTCGGTCAGTAGCGCTTCTTGCTGCAGGTTTACCAGCAGGGCGCAAGCCAGCTCTTCCCAGTTAAGCAGGCGATTGCGCAAACCAAGGCTGGAAAAATACATGTGGTAGGCGTTGTTGGGCAGGTCCTCGCCGAGTAAATGCACATGGGCGAGATGGAGGTAAATCCAGCCGCGGTTGACCATCAGGATGCGGCCGCTGGGGTCAGCCAGCCAGGCGGGGGCGGGCTCCAGGTCGCGCAGCCGAAGGGCAGCGGATTTGCGCAGCCAGCGCTGCTCCGGCGCTGACAGGTCACTCTCGGTGCGGTCGGGGAAGAAGCCCGCCGCGGCCAGTAAATTGCTGGTGTCCCGGCTCGACAGGTCGAAAGCTTGCGCCAACTGGAATACCAGCGACTTGCCGGGGCTGGAACGGCCGGTTTCGAGAAAACTGATATGACGGGCCGACACACCTACTTCCAGGGACAGCGCTTCCTGGCTGAGGGAGAAGGTATTGCGCCAGAAGCGCAACAGGCGTCCAAACGGTGGGTGTGTACTCATCCCCGGCAGTGTACCTGTTTTTCCCGGGGAGAAAACGGTCGCGGGAAGAATAAACCATTCAAGCCCGCACGCCGCCCGCCTGGAAATTTCACCAGGTGGTGGATTATGTACGACGGACTGAGCGTGCAGAAGAGGAAAAGGCGGGACAAGCCCTATTGGGTATAGGGGCTAGTGCCCAAAGCGCTTTTTCCGGCGGTAGGGGAATACATCGACCACCTTGCCGGCTTCGATCTGTTCCTTGAGTCCCTGCCAGTAGTCTGCTTCGTAGAGCTCGCTGTGCAGGGTGTCAAAGGCCTTGCGCGCACCGGGGTTGCCGGAGAAAAACAGGCGAAATTCTTCCGGGAAGATATCGTTGGCACCGACTGAGTACCAGGGTTGGGAGGCCATGGCCTGCTCTTCAGTGCGTGGCTCGGGGATTTTGCGGAAATTGCACTCGGTGATATGGCAGATTTCATCGTAGTCGTAGAACACTACCCGGCCGTGGCGAGTCACGCCGAAGTTTTTCAGCAGCATGTCCCCGGGAAAGATATTCGCAGCGGCCAGTTGTTTGATGGCATTGCCGTATTCGTCCATCACATCCTCGACTTGCTGCGGGTCGGCGTTGCGCAGGTACAGATTGAGCGGAATCATCCGGCGCTCGGTGTAGAGGTGCTTGATGACGACCTCAGTATCGCTGATTTCGAATTGCGAGGGCGCTTCGAGCAACAACTCCTGTAGCAGGCTTTCATCGAAGCGTTGCCGCGGAAATCGAAACCCGCGGAATTCCTGGGTGTCGGCCATGCGGCCGACACGGTCGTGGCGCGTCACCAGCTTGTATTTTTCCTTGACTATCTCGGCGGTAACATCCTTCGGCGGGGTAAAGCGATCCTTGATGATTTTAAACACGATATCGTAGGAAGGCAGGGTGAAAACCGACATCACCATGCCCTTGATGCCCGGCGCCACCACGAACAGGTCGTCCGAGTCCTGCAGGTGCTTGACGAAGTCGCGGTAGAACTCGGTTTTGGAGTGCTTGCGAAAACCGAAACTGGCGTAGAGTTCGTAGATTTTCTTATGCGGCATCAGGCTGTGCAGGAAGGCCACGATCTGCGATGGCGTGGGTGCGTCGACCATGAAATAGGAGCGGGTGAAGGAGAAGATAATGCTGACTTCATCGGGTTCGTGGATGAGGGCGTCGATGTATAGCCTACCGTCGTCTCCGTGCAAAATCGGCAGTACGAAGGGAATGGCGTCGTCATTGGGGACGCAGATCCTGCCCACCAGGTAGGCGCCCTTGTTGCGGTAGAATACGGAGTCCATGATATCGACCCGAATGGCTTCCCGCGCAACGCGGTAGTGGGGCACGATATCGCGGTACACGGTGCGCGCGATATTGCGAACATCCTGTTCCAGCTTGGCGTAGGGGACGGCGAAGGCGTAGTCCTGCAGTATCTGACTGATCAGCCGGCGAATGTCGGTTTCTATGTGGTAGGTGTTGTACAGGGGGAAATCGATGCTATTGGCCTGGCGCACCTGTGAGGAGGTGACAAAAGCGAAGTCGTCGGAAATATGATGATGCCCGAACACCTTGCAGAACACCGAATTAAAAAAGGTTTCTGCAATCTCGTAGTTGCTGTGCTGGCGGATGAGTTGTTCGTAGTGGCCCCTGACCTCGCGCCACAATTCCAGATTGTCGAGGGCATTGTTGACCATGGTGTTGAGCATGGGCATAAGGTTGTCGACCTTGGACTTATAGACCTCGAGCCGATCGGCCTGGGCTTGTTGCACGGCGTGCCAATCCCCCTGTTCAAAGCGCGCCTTGGCGCCCAGGGTGACATTCTGGAAATCGGCGAACATGGCCTGGAAGCCATTGAGAATGGTGCGTGCTAGACGATGGGCGCTGCTGGACATGCCCTCTCTCCCCGGACGAAAACGATGCGCCCGCGAAGAGATCCGGAGGCGCTGACAATTATAGACGATATCCCGACGGTGTAGAATTGCGCTGCGCACGGTAGCCTGTGCCGGCCCGGGAGTGAAACCTGATGCGAGAGTGTAGCCGTTGCGTTAAGATTTCTTAAATTTATAAACTCAATCGCCGGTATTTGCCTTATGAATATCTCCCGTATGGATCTCAACCTGCTGGTTTACCTCGACGTCCTGCTCGCCGAGTGCAACGTCAGTCGTGCCGCCGCCCGCCTGGGGATAACCCAACCGGCGATGAGCAACGGGCTGCGCCGCTTACGCGATTTATTCGACGATCCCCTGCTTGTGCGAACCAGTCGGGGAATGCAGCCCACCGAGCGTGCGGAGGCATTGCAGCCCGCGGTGCGCGAGGCCCTGGGCATCATCGAGCAAACGGTACAGCCGCAGGCGGAATTCGATGCCCAGAGCAGCGACCGGGTGTTTCGCATCATGGCCAGTGACTATGGTGAGGCCACCCTGCTTCCGACCCTGTTACAGCGCCTGGCCCGACAAGCGCCCACTGTCGCGCTGGATATCCTGACGCCCAGCGATGTCAGTTTCCCCGACCTGGAGCAGGGGCGAGTCGACATGGCGATAAATCGCTTTGACCAGATGCCCAATTCTTTTCACCAGAACACTATCTGGCACGATAACTTCTCCTGTGTTTTCAATAAGCAGCATGCCCTGGCCGACAATTTCAACCTCGAGAGCTACCTGGCGGCGCGTCATATCTGGGTGAGCAAAACCGGCATGGGGCGTGGGGTGGGCATCAATCCCCACGAATCGATGCGGCTCGGGCGGGTGGACGAAGCCCTGTCGGACCTGGGCCATGAGCGAAAAATCGTCGTGTTCACCCGCCACTACAGCGTCGCGGCCATGATCGCGCAGCAGCCCGGCCTGGTGGCGACCTTGCCCACTCGCCTGGCGCAAACCCTGGTGAATAACGATACCCTGGCGATTCGCCAGGCGCCGTTCATGGTGCCGCCGTTTGAATTTAAAATGATCTGGAGCCCCCTGCTGCACCACAATCCGGGCCATCGCTGGTTTCGGCGCCTGGTTATGGAATGCGCCCGGGAGGCCGGCGAGGCCTGAATCCGGCCTCAAGCCGGGTAGTCGACCGGCTTGCTGTCGGAACTGGCGGCCATGGCATAGGCAATGCGGTTGCGCCCCGAGGCCTTGGCGTGGTACATGGCCTTATCCGCTGCGATAATCAGTTGCTGCGGTGATTCCAGCTGGTTGGCCTGGGCAAAGCCAAACCCGATGCTGACCGTCACCCGGTCGTCGCTGCGGGATTTGCTGTGGGGAATGTCCAGGCGGCGTATCGCGTGCAGGATATCGTCTGCCAGCTCCAGCGCCTTATCGTCTGTATCGGGCAACAATACGATAAATTCCTCGCCGCCGTAGCGTGCCACCAGGTCGGCGGGCCGTTGCACCGTGGCGTCAATGCACTGGGCGATGCGAATCAGGCACTCATCGCCTTGCTGGTGACCGTAGTAGTCGTTGTAGAGTTTGAAGTAATCGACGTCGATCATCATCAGGGAGAAGAATTTTTTCGCACGACGCAGCCGCAACCACTCGTTGTGGATTCGCTCCTCGAACATTCGGCGATTGGCAACCCCGGTGAGGGCATCGGTCTGGGACAGCTCACGCAGGCGCTTGTTGGCCGCGGAGAGTTCCTCGGTGCGCTCCGCCACCATCGATTCGATATTGCGGGTGCGATAGATCTGGCTCAACCAGATGTAATAGATCAGAGAGGTCAGCGCCAGGCCGGAAAGCAGGCCCCACAGCGGCATATTGCTGCGTTGGCGAGAAACGTATTCGCGGCTGGGTCGCGCGTAGACCTCCCAGTGCCGATCGGCGCCGACCCTGATGACGCGCCGATAGGTATAGGACTCCGGTGCCAGCGGCACCGTGGGTGTTGCAGTGAAGATGCCGGGATCCAGGAAGCGGTTGTAGGGCGCGGTGATTCGAACTACCCAATCTCCCAGGTTGGGCTGCAGCTCCGCTCGCAGCAGTGAATCGATGGCAAATGTGGCGGAGACAAAACCCGCCAGCAGGCGCCGCCGGCCATTCGATGACAAACGGTACACCGGGGCGAACAGTGCGAAATCCAGCTGCTGCCCGGTTGTCCCGGCATGTTGGTAGGTGCCGGACACATAGATCTGATCCTCGGCAACCGATTTCTCCAGAGCGGTTAACATCGAGTCACGGGCATACAGGTCCAGCCCCAGGAACCGATCCATCGGCTGCTCCGGGCACGCTGCGATCATCGGCAAGTATTGGTCCTTGCCCTCTTCTCGCTCGAACGAATAGTAGTTGCCGGGCAATTTGGAGCCACTGCCCGCGAAGCGCTTGATCTCGAACTGGCCGTAGTGGCGGGACATGCGACGTACCAGTGCCGCACGGTCGGTGCCGCCGACGTACCAGTACCAGGCCAGGGAAGCGATTTCCTTGTGGCGACGGCGCAGGGGTTCGCACAGTTGCGTAAACGATCGGGGTTCGGGTTTTACGAAGAGGCTCAGGGAGTTGGCCAGGCCGTGGACGATTTCGTGCTGCTGTGCCAGCATCTGCTCGATATTGGCGCTGTGCTGCTCCACTTCGCGGCGGAATTGATGATAGATTTTTTCACTCTCGAGGCTATAGAGGTGCCAATAGGTGCCGATCGACAACACGATCCCTAGAATCAGGTAGACATGGGCGATCTTTTTTGACAGTCGGTGCATAGCTTCTCCCCGCGGGAAGTCTAGCGTAAGCAGCGTAATTTTGCATTTTGACCGATAAGGGTTTTAAATCCGCCCGGAAACAAACATAAAACTTATTGTGGAGTGCTTGCATGGGCTGGTGGCGCGGCATACTGGTACTCATCCTGATCCTCGGCACGCTTGCCCTGGTGTTTTTATACAGCGGATTGCCCCCCGGGCTAGAGGCCCAGTCGGTGAGCGCTCGCCTGTTGAAAAGCGGCATCTACCGGGTAGGGGATATTGATTACCGGCTTATCGATACCGGGCGTGCCACCCCGGCCAATGGCGACTTTACGGGCCTCGGGCATCGGGAGCTCGATACCCGCGTCTGGTATCCGCGTGTGGAAGATGGGGCCGTCGCCCCGGGCAGCCACCCCCTGCTGGTATACAGCCATGGTTTTTCCTCGAGTAAAATCGGTGGTGCCTACCTCGCGGACTATCTTGCCCGCCAGGGCTATATTGTCGTCGCCGCAGATTTTCCGCTGACGCGCCTCGGCGCGCCCGGTGGCCCAATAGCGAAGGATGTGGTGAACCAGCCGGGGGATGTCAGCTTCCTCATCGATACCATGCTGGCCTGGGACAGTGACCCCGACTCGCCGTTTTTTGAGCGCATCGACGCACAGCGTATCGGCGTACTCGGGGTATCTCTCGGCGGATTAACCAGCACACTGCTTTTGTATCACCCGCGCTGGCGGGATCCGCGGGTCAAGCTGGCGGTTTCCCTCGCAGGGCCGACATCCATGCTGGAGGGGCGCTTTTTCAAGACATCCTCGCTGCCCTTTATGATGGTGGCCGCGACCGGCGATCCGCTGGTTCCCTATGCGGAAAATGCAGCCCCCATTGCGGAGAAAATCCCCGGTGCCACCCTGGTGACCATCGACAACGGCTCACACAGCGGATTTAGCGGTATTTCCCGTTATCTCCGCTGGCTGGATAATCCCGACAGCCTGGTCTGCGATATTATCCGAAAACAGAGGGAGCGACAGCCGGTACAGGAGAGTTGGCATAATCTGGTCGGCAGCCCGGAGGAGGGTGTTAGGGTCAACGGTGATATCCCCCGGTGCCCAAACGAGCTGGCGGTCGCGGTCAACACGGTGCAGCAGCAGTGGATCACCACCCTGGCGGTGTTTAATTTTATCCAGCAGCACTTCGCCCGGACCAGCGTGGAAATTGCCGCGGCAAGCAACTATCTGGACCAGGTGCTGCCCAGGGAGTTTCCCGGGGTCGAAGTCAGTATCATCAGCGAACCATGATTACCCCCGGAGGAACAGATGTTTGAATACCTGGTTTATATAGCGCCGCTGTTCGTTGCGGTGGCGCTGGGCCTCGGCCTCTGGCTGACGGATGTGGCGGTAACGGCAAGGGCGCGCAAGCACCACAAGGACTTGAGCCTGTCGCGGCAAAGCATCAAGTTGGCGCTCTGGTTTGTGGCCATATTGGCCACCCTGCTGGTGTTGCCCGTCGACAATACGACGCAGGGTCAGTTGATAACCATTTTCGGCCTTATCGTAACTGCGGTGCTGACCCTGTCCTCCACGACATTCGTCGCCAATGGCCTGGCCGGGGTTATGTTGCGCTCGGTGGAAAATTTCAGGCCCGGCGATTTTCTGCGCGTGGGGGAGTACTTCGGTCGGGTGACCGAAAGAGGCCTGCTGCACACTGAAATCCAGACCGAGGATGGCGACCTGACGACCCTGCCCAACCTGCAGTTGATTTCCACACCGTATACGGTTTTACAATCCTCCGGCACAATTGTGTCGGCATCGGTGTCCATCGGCTATGAGGTCTCTCGCCGGGATGTCGAATCCGCCCTGCTGGTGGCGGGGGCGGACTCCGGCCTGGAACAACCGTTTGTGCAGATCGTCGACCTGCAGGATTACTCCGTTGCCTATCGCGTGGCGGGATTCCTGATGGAGCCGAAGCAGCTGCTGAGTTCCCGTTCCAACCTGCGTAAACATATGCTCGATGTGCTTCACCATCGGGGTATCGAGATCGTATCACCGGCGTTTATGAATCAGCGGCGTATCGAGGACAAGCGCTTTATTCCGCCCACCGTGATGCGCGCAGGCTTGGCCGAGGCGGATTCACAGATCCCCGAGGACAAGATCTTCGACAAGGCCGAAATGGCCCAGGCGATCGAGGACTTGCGCGAGGAGCAGCGGGGGCTCGCCGCTCGCCTGGAGGCCTTGAAGGAGGAGTACGAAACCGCCCCCGAGGCGCGTCAGCCCTTGCTGAAAATGCAAATGCAGTACACGAAAAACCGGCAGGAGGCGGTCGCGGGCCTGCTGGAAGAAAATAAAAATTCCGCTGACTAAGTGAAAAAGAGGGCCTAAAAGGGTTGCGTCCCGAATGGCACTGACTTTAGCGATATTGACGGAGGGACCGGGGCTTCCAGAGCAGGACCGTGCGCCGGTTGGACCCGGCGCCCGAGCCTACATGGATGTATTTACGGCGTGTCCTGGGCTGGGAGCCGCGGTTCCTTGCCCAACTGCAATAGTAAATGCCTTGCCTAATCGGATTTGGGCTTAAGACTCCGCCATTCGGGACGCAACCCTTTTAGGCCCTCTTTTTCACTTAGTCA